>JABZKE010000062.1 GCA_015257445.1 Nanosynbacter sp.
ACCGCCAACTTTAAGACTTCCAAAGTCGGACACTTCGATTTTATGTTTGAAAACACTCGCTGTACAACGCCAGCACTAGAAAAAATTTACGTCGAAGAGGATTTTGACATTACCGCCACGACAGATCCTTCTGTGGCCTTCAACCCGGCTTATAATAAATATATTTTCACCAATCAAACCTTATTGCGTGGTGGAAATGGTGGCTACTGGACCAACCCAGCCGACGCTAACCTCGATGGTTTGCGCATCGATCAGCCAGGACGCAAGGGTTACTTCACTTTGAAGACTCCATAATTACTTAAAAACTAATTAAAACTCAAAAAAACTTATGCTAAAATGGACAAAGTTTATGTTTAGAAAAATTATTGAAAAATCTAAAACTCAAATTATCCACACCGCACTTCTAACTTTTCTTGTGGCGCTGACTTTTAATGCTTTCTTTTTTGTGAAAAATACAGAAGCCTTGCGCGTACCTGCCCTCGCGGTTTCTTTTAGTTCAACTCCACGAATTAATGGTACTGCGATTATTAATTCTACTACTCAGACAGCGGAATATTTAGTGGCTGTTACAGTATACTCTGATAATCTTACTGGTTATCAAGCGATTATAAGTACAGAAGATAATGAAACTGCTATGACTAGTGTTACTAATACTGATCGTATCGAATCTATTAGCCAGAATACGCCACTAGCAAATTTTCCGACCAATACCTGGGGCATCAGATTGGGGGATTATGGCGATTTTGTTCCTATTCCTTCAGCTTCCACGCCAATGACGCTTGCCCTGTTGGGGTCCAAATCAGTAACCAATACGGACTTCTATCAGGCGAACATAGGGGTGAAGCTAGCTTCTAACCTTACTAGTGGTCAATATACTAATAGTCTTGTAGTTTCCGTAGTTACGCATGATTATCCGCCTCGCGCCTTAACCCTTCCAAGTCTCTATTGGCGTAATGCCATGAAGGATACTTCTGGTGGTCTTGATAAAATTAAACATTTTGCCCGCAGTATGTCTCCACCAACGGCTGGTGATAATCCGGTACATCTTGAAGATGACGGCACCTCTGATGCAGAGGTTCTGGGCTGGTTTGATCCAGCTAGTGAAACTTTTTATTATTACAGTATTGCTGACAAGGTAGAACTGAATTACGATAGTTCTTACATGTTCCTTGATTTTATCAACCTGGCCGATATCGACCTCTCTGGACTTGACACTCGTTCGGTTGTTAATATGCAGGGTATGTTTAGGAATACTGGTCTCACTAGTTTGGACCTCTCTAGTTTTGATACTGAAAACGTCACCGATATGGCCGGTATGTTCTATGATGTAAAGAATCTCACGAATCTCGATCTCACTCCGCTAAATACTAGTAAAGTTACGGATATGCATTATATGTTTACCAATATGAGTAGCCTTACTTCGCTCAATCTCTCACATATGAATACTTCTAAAGTGACTAATATGACCGGCATGTTCTGGGGCGTGAAAAACTTACCAACTCTCGATCTTTCCAAGTTTGATACGCGAAATGTTACCGATATGTCACAAATGTTCCTTTATGCCGAAAAAATCACTAACCTTGATCTATCTTCCTTTGATACTTCCAAAGTTACTACCATGTTTGATATGTTTAACTCCATGAAATTCCTCACTAATCTTAAATTTAGTAAGAAATTCAACACCGGTCAGGTGCAAAATATGCAAGGTATGTTCGCTAATCTGATGAATATCCAAGAGATTGATCTTTCGCAGGCTGACTTCGATACCTCGAATGTGACTAATTTCTTCGGTATGTTTACCTATTATTTACATACGACTGCCCCATCCAAGCTTCAGCGCATTTATGTCGAAGCCGGTAAGGACTTTAATACATCGAAGGCTGCTCCGACCAACTATGCCCAGAATATTAATTCACAAATCTTTAACGATCAATTATTGCTTCGCGGTGGTAATGGTTCTTATACACCAAATCCAGCCTATGCCGACCTTTCTTGGCTTCGTATCGACCGTGGTGTCGCGCAACCTGGTTATTTTACCGCCAAGTAATTTGACAAACTTATTATCTTCGCTATAATAGAAATATATACTTTTAATATCCGGCCGCAAGGTCGGATATTTTAGACTAAAAGAAAGGAAAATATGGAAGGTTTAGACCTTAAACAGATGTCTCAGATGGTGAAAGTTATCGCCGAAGAGAAGAATCTCCCAGAAGAAACTGTTTTGAATATTATTGAAACTGCCATTGCCGCCGCTTGGCGTAAGGAAGAGGGCGAAAAGGATATGAACGTCCGCGCCGTCCTTAATCGTGAAACCGGTAGCGCTACGGTCTTCATCGCTAAGGAAGTTATCGAAGATGGCTTAGCTTATAATCCAGCTACTGAAATTCCAGAA
The DNA here is from genome assembly GCA_015257445.1 of Nanosynbacter sp. Lineage (GTDB taxonomy): Bacteria > Patescibacteriota > Saccharimonadia > Saccharimonadales > Saccharimonadaceae > Nanosyncoccus. Next base: position 2,393 of record JABZKE010000062.1, read on the forward strand.
GGCGAAGCTGAAGGTAAGGCTATCGGTGAAACTTTTGAAGAATCTCACCCAGTTACTAAATTTGGTCGTGTCGCCTCAATGACTGCCAAGCAGGTAATCATGCAGCGTCTCCGCGAAGCTGAACATGAAGCTATCCTTTCCATTTTTGAGGATAAAATTGGTAGCATTATGACTGGTATGGTGGCTCGTGTCGATCGTAATATTGTACGTATCGATTTTGGTCGTACTACTGGTATTATGCTAAAGTCCGACCAAATCGACGGTGAATATTATCAAGTTGGTTCCCGTATCAAGGTTTTGATTAAGACCATTGAACGCAACGAACGCGGTGCCCAACTTCTCGTTAGCCGTAGCTCTGCCGATTTCATTAAGCAGCTCTTCGTGCAAGAAGTGCCAGAAATCGAAACCGGTGTGGTCGAAATTCGTGCTATCGCCCGTGAAGCTGGTCGTCGTACCAAGATTGCCGTCACCAGCACCGTTCCAGGTGTCGATCCAGTCGGTACTTTCGTCGGTGGTCGTGGCGTGCGTGTCCAGGCTGTGATGAACGAAATCGGTGATCGCGAAAAAATTGACATCATCAACTGGAGTGAAAATCTCTCTGAGTTCATCCGTGAAGCTTTGAGTCCAGCCGAAATCACTCGTGTCGAAATCGAAGATAAGCGCGCCAAGGTTTATGTCACCGAAGATCAGCAATCTGTCGCCATTGGTCGCCAAGGTCAAAACGTCCGTCTCGCTTCTATGCTTACCGGTATCGAACTCGATATTGAACTGGCCGAAGCACCAAAGAAGAAAAAGCGTGCTAATGTGGAAGATTCTTTGCTTTCTGCCTTGCAGGAAAATGAATCGGAAACGGAAGCCGTAGTCGCAGAAGAAGATACTGAGGCTGCTGAAGCTGAAAATGCTGCAGAAGCTGAAGAAGCTACTGACGCCGAATAGGATCGCAGAAGACTTAATGTTAAAAAGACCTCATTGTGGGGTCTTTTTTATGCTCTAGAAATAAAGAAAAAACTTACTATTTAAAAAAAGAAAATCCTATGGTCTAAACGTCTTAAATAAAAAAATAAACCCCGCAGGGTTTATTTTTTAGCGAACTTCTACGCGGACGCGTGGTAATGAGCGACCAGAGAAGTGGGTTTTCTTGGTTTTCACAAAAGTGACAACACCATCTTTTGCTGCATGAATGGTGAAATTGCGGGACATGTAAGTACCTTCACCAGCAATTTTGGTGCTTCCGGTTTGGCGAACTAAAACTTCACCGTTGCGGACTTTTTGGCCACCAAAACGCTTCACGCCAAGACGTTGACCAGCATTGTTGTGGATATTTTTCGCGGTACCACCGGCTTTAACATGTGACATTTTTTGCCTTACTCTTTCTTAATACTATTATTTCTCGAGCCACAATCTGCCCTTCACGATA
>JABZKE010000063.1 GCA_015257445.1 Nanosynbacter sp.
GTATCGGAGTTTATTTCAGATTCGACTTTTTTAGCTGGACGAATGCGACCAAAGAGAGTGCGACTTGGGCTGGCGGTAATCTGAATACGGGAAACTGGTGAAGGAGCCTTGAATTTTGAGGCGGCGGAAGTAGTAGATCTGGCAAGAGAATTCACACGACTAGAAGCCGAAGTTATTCCAATGGAAGCGGTGGTTGCCCCAGTGGAAGCAGCGGAAGCGACCGAGATTGCGGTTGGAGCCGGCTTCATCTTCGGAGCTAAGCTAGCACTACCTACTGGAATACGACCAGTAGCGCGTGGTAATTCGCCCACCTTACGTTTGGCTAATTCTTCTTTGGCGCGTTGTTTTTCGTATTCATAGCGTCTTTGCTTGGCCTGATTTTCTCGCTCAATAGCCTGGCATCGCAAAAGCGCCTCTTGTTCAGCCTGTTTTTTGGCAATAGCCTGCTGTTTTTCTTCGATTTCGCGTTGTAATCTAAGCTCACGATTACGCAAAGATTCTTCGGCCTGAGAGCGAGCTAATTCCTGCTTCGCGGCCTCAATGCGGCGACGATTATAATCCATGGTTTGATTTTGGAGTTCAATCTGGCGCTGAATTTCTTCACGACGTTCGCGCTCTTTTCTTGCCTGCTTCTTACGTTCTAGTTCACGTTCAGAGAGTGAATAAGTGTAAGCTGGGGTAAGTGTGCGAGTGCGAGAGGGGCTAGCGATGGCGGAATTCGTGGCGGCAAAGGTAGAAGTACGATTGTTGGTGCCAGAAGCATAAGTGCGACCACCCGCACTAGGAGTAGTAGAATTCGCGGCAGCAGAAAAAGTGCCAGCAGTTTTGCGGACAGGAGAAAAATCCATCATGCGACCTTTGGCAGTGGTATTTTGGGCGTTTTTTCCTTGCATATTCATGTTTAATTATACTCGATTTTCCGATTATTCACGGACCTTTTTTGCAGTTTCAATGATACTGGTAAACGACTCAGAAACTAGACCGGCACTACCGATTAGTAAACCATTCACACCTGGCACGGTAAGGTAGGCGCCGGCATTATTTGGATTGACACTGCCACCAAAAAGTACCGGAATTTCAGCAACGGTTTCCTCACCATAAACAGAAGTAAGTTGATCGCGAATAATTTTCACGGCGTCAGCAATTTCATCTGGACTGGCGATATGAGCAGCCTTAGTACTAGAGATAGCCCAAACTGGCTCATAGGCGATGATACATTTTTTAATATCGTCGCTATCGATTTCGGAAAGACCGCCAAAAATTTCGTCACGCAAAACATCGACGGTTTCACCAAAATTACGTTGACTTTCAGTCTCACCGACGCAAAGAATTGGAGTGATGCCATTACGAATCGCAGCGGCGACCTTCTGAGAAATTTCTCGGTTAGTTTCACCAAAGACGAAACGGCGCTCGGAATGACCGATAATAGCGTAAGAAACTAGACCGCGGAGCTGAGCGATAGAGACCTCACCAGTATAGGCACCAAAATCACGGTAATAAAAATTCTGAGCAGCAAGCTTAATCTTAGATTTATTACGTTCAAGTTGAAGTGAAAGACTAGAAAGCGAAGTAAAACTTGGAGCAATCACAATTTCGAGGCCACGACTAGGTTTGATTTTTTTAAGTAATTTCTGCAAAAAGATAGAAGACTCACCGATGGTCAGATTCATCTTCCAGTTGCCCACAATATATGTTTTCATAATCTTATTATAGCATAATCGGTTTGGGATTTTTAAGGTTTTGGTGAGGCGTGATTTTTGGTTTTAGCCACAAAAAGTAGGCGTTTTTGCTATAATAAGCAAAAGAAATACCGCAGAGAGGAATAGAGATGAAGAAAGTATTATCCTTTGATATCGACCAAACTTTAAATATCGCTAAGACGCCAATTCCAGACGAGATGGCCTTTTTACTCAGTGAGTGCTTGAATGAATTTGAAATTTGTCCAATTTCTGGTCAGAAATTTGAGCAGTTTTTAATTCAAATCGTAAATCGCTTAGTTGAAGTCGCCGATGTCACTCCAGCGCAACTAGCGCATCTTCATCTTTTTGTGGCACAAGGCACACAATATTACCGTTACCAGCCAACCGCCAACGGCAATGATGGATCGACTTACGACGAGAGGAACTGGGAACAAGTTTATAACTATCCATTGACCGAAGAGGAGGTGGCAAAAATCACCGAAGCCCTAGAAAGTTCCGCCAAAGAAACTGGTTACTGGGAAGAGGATAAGCTCCAACCGGGTGATGAAATTATTGAAAATCGTTTATCACAAGTCACTTTCTCGGCACTCGGCCAAAAGGCGGGGACTGAGGAAAAATACGCCTGGGACCCAGATTGCAAAAAGCGTAATTTGATTGCTAAGCTAGCCAAGGAAAAGGTGCCAGATTTTTCTTTCGAAGTGGCAGGAACTACCAGCATCAATGCCTTCCGCGATGGTCTGAATAAATCTTTCGGCATGAACCATTTGATGGAAGAACTAAATGTCGAAAAAGACGATATTCTCTATTTTGGTGATATGACGCAGGAAGGTGGCAATGATTATCCAGTCGTTCAAATGGGCATCGATACGATTACAGTGCGTAATCACGAAGATACGGAATACGCTCTGAAAGGAATCTTGGGAGTACTATGATTTTAGATGCTTCAAAATTAATCGGATTTCGTATTTTAAGCCTGAGGACTGGTGGGGTGATTAGCACGATTGAATCGATTATTGTTGATCCGAATGATTTGAAGATTTTGGGATTTTTCCTTAACAAAAACACCGTGAGCTTTGATTCGGGGGCGATTTTGGACGTCCGAAGCATACGTGAATTTTCACATCTCGGGATGATTATAGATTCGGATGAAGAGTTGCTTAATGTGGGTGACGTGGTAAAAATCGATGAAATGGTGAAACTGAATTTTCAGCCAATAAACTTCAAGGTAAAGACGCAAAGCAAGAACAGCGTAGGGACAGTAATAGATTACACGGTCGATGTAAACGATTTTTATATTCAGCAACTAATTGTCAAGCGTCCAATTCTGAAGTCATTCATTGATCCAGAATTGATTATTAATCGTTCGGAAATTCTAGAGATTAATGACGAAGCAATCATCGTAAAGGATGATCTAGCTAAGCAAAAAGGCCGTGAAAAACTAGAGCAGGAAGAGTTCGTACCGAATTTCGTCAACCCATTCCGCCAGAATGACTAGAGACTAGATTTGACTAGAAAACTAGATTGAGATACTCAGACTGAATAACTTCTAGATTGAATTAGTTTGCTTTACGTTGATTCTGGCTTGTACTAGCTTTTTGATTGGAGATTTTCGGATTCGATAGCAGAGAGTTTGGATTTAATTAGATCATAGGAAAAACCTTGGCGAACAAGATAGGCCATTAGTTTTTCTTGAGTGATCGGGCGACGTAATTTCTTTTCTATCATTTTATCAATCTCCGTATCATCTTCACGCTGGGAAAATAATTCATCACTTTCGAGAACTTCGCGCACCAGAGATTCAGAAATTCCCTTGCTTTTAAGTTCGTAGAGCAATTTTTTGCGACTAATTCCCTTAGATTGATTGCGATTATCGATATAGAAACGCGTAAAATTATAATCGGAAAGAAATTTTTCCTGCTTCAAACGCTCAATTACGAGATTAATCTGGGTTTCCGTAATTTCTGCGCCGGGCTTGGTGGGAAGATTAAGGGATTTTCGGCCAGTATATTCATA
>JABZKE010000064.1 GCA_015257445.1 Nanosynbacter sp.
TTACGGTAAAATGTGGCAGGTCGAGACGTACCGAACGGGCAGCCGGACCCTTACCAATCACGATGTCGAGTTTATAATCTTCCATGGCAGAATAAAGAATTTCCTCCACAGCGCGACGAAGACGATGAATTTCATCGATGAATAGGACATCGCCATTTTGAAGATTGGTTAGGATGGAAGCGAGGTCACCGGCACGTTCAATAGCTGGTCCGGAGGTAACGCGTAAATTAGAACCGAGTTCATGCGCGATTACATTGGCCATGGTAGTTTTACCAAGGCCCGGTGGACCATAAAGTAGGACGTGATCCAAAGTGGTCCCATCATTACGTTTCTTTACCGCCGCGATAGCGATCTTCAGATTCTTTTTCAAGCGCTCCTGGCCGATATACTCAGCGAAATTAGTTGGGCGAAGACTGACTTCTACTGCTTGCTCTTCCTGATCCTCCTCGTGCGATATATTGTCGATAACTCGCTCGATTGCCATAATCCTCCGTCTTTTGCTTAAATGCGTTATAATAGATTATACCATTAAGAAAGGAGTTAAATGTCTGATATTGATAAATCCAATTTTAAAAATAGTAAGACCTATGATAATCTAAAAACCGCTTTCGCTGGAGAATCGCAAGCTCGTGTGAAATACCAGTTCTTTGCTTCTCGTGCCAAAAAGGATGGTTACGAACAAATTGCTGAAATTTTCACTGAAACCTCTGATAATGAGAAAGAACACGCCAAACTTTGGTACAAGTACCTTAATGACGGCGCTGTAGCTGACACCAGAACCAACCTCGAAATCGCCGCCGCTGGTGAAGATTACGAATGGACTGATATGTACAAAGAGTTCGCTCGTATCGCCCGCGAAGAAGGTTTTGACGAAATCGCCGACAAATTCGATGGTGTCGGGGCAATTGAAAAAGAACACGAAGAACGCTACCGCAAATTGATCAAGAATATTGATGATGATGTAGTGTTTAAATCTGAAAAAGTTACCGTCTGGAAGTGTCGTAACTGTGGTTATACCTTCGTAGGTAACGAAGCACCTGAGGTTTGCCCAGTATGTGCACATCCACAAGCCTACTTTGAATTACGTGCAATTAATTACTAAAAGTAGTTAAAAAATGAACCTATTTACTTTTGTTCGGACCGCTCAAGGGCGCTTGCCCAAGCTTATGTCCTCAAAAAGCAAATAGGCTTCATTTTTTATGCGATAAAATAAAATCGCACGCAACTTTAAAGTTTTATAAAAAAGCAAGTGGGCGTTTAGTTGCTAAAAAAGAGAATGCCGCTTACCTCTGACGGAGCATAAGCTTGGCCGAGCGGCCTAGAGCGTCTCCGGAATGGGGTATGCGGCATTCTCTAATTGAGCGGTCTGATAAAAGGCATGCGACATTCTCCCACTTGAGTGTTTCTGGAACGGGGTATGCGGCGTTCTTTTTTAAATAGTTTTAATTGTGACGGTTTTTCTTGATGTAATCGTCTTCTTTTTCCAATCTAGCGCGAAGCGTGTATTCGCGGCATTTGCCGTTATTACAATCGGCGGAAATGTAATTAAGTGAGCCACCTTCACCATTAATATAAACACCATTCGGGTCGGTGAATAATTTAGGGTCCATGACGGTAAGATTTTCATCGGTGATAGTTTCTGGATAATAACCATTCTTGGCATAAAAACCTTCTTCGAGGGCATAATACATAGCATTGATCGCTTCCTTGCGTTGCTCATCACGATGCATGGCGTCGAGATTTTGTTTCTGCAAGAAGGCAAGAACCAGGGCGATAGAAACAAAAACTAAAACTACCACGAGTTCAATAGGAGTGAAACCAGATTTTTTGACTGTTTTATTCATACTCCCATTATACATGGAATTTTGGGTTTTCGCTGAGAGATTGGTATAATTTCAATATGAAAGCTACTAAACAATATGTCTGTCAAAACTGTGGAGCGCACTATAGTAAGTGGGCTGGCCACTGTAATAACTGCGATGCGTGGAATACCATCGTGGAGGATTTAGTAGTTGAGGATAGTTCTAGTACGGGTAAATTTGCTCTGGCGCAGGCCAAAAGTAGCGGTAAGACTTTGAGTTTTTCCAGTATCAAAGAGATTGCCGCTTCAGATGAAAAAGAGCGGCTGAAAACCGAGTTTGATTCCCTAAATGAGGTACTGGGTGGCGGAATTTTACGTGGCTCAGTAATTCTCTTTGCGGGACAACCGGGCATCGGTAAATCAACGATCTTAATGCAGATTTGTGCCAAAATTGCTAATGGCCATAAGGTGCTCTATGTTTCTGGTGAGGAATCGGCTGGACAAGTCAAAATGCGAGCGGTGAGGTTAGGAGCAAATTCAGAGACCTTAAGCTTTGCGGCTTCGACTTCTGGCAACGACATCGCGAAGACGATTTCGGATGGTGAATTCGAGTTAGTGATCGTCGACTCGATCCAGACTCTAGCAATTAACGAAATTTCTTCGGCGCCGGGAACGGTTTCACAAATTACCAATGCTGGCAATCTAATAATTCAGGCCGCAAAAAAGACCGATACGGCGGTGGTTATCGTCGGGCACGTGACGAAGGAAGGTACCTTGGCGGGACCGAAAGTTTTGGAACACCTAGTTGATGTGGTGTTAAATTTTGAAGGCGATCGCTATGGCGGTTTTAAGACAATTCGAGCGATAAAAAACCGTTTCGGTTCGACTAGCGAGGCGGCGATTTTCGAAATGACGGAAAAGGGCTTGCAGGAAGTACAAAACCCTTCGGCAGCACTGCTAGCAGAAAGACAAAATACGGATGGTTCAATTATTCTAGCGACCTTAGAGGGCACTAGGCCGCTGCTGGTAGAAATTCAAGCCCTAGTTTCGACCACGAATTTCGGCTACCCAAAACGTGCGGCTTCGGGCTTCGACCTGAATCGTTTAAACTTATTGATTGCAGTGATCGAGCAACGTACAAAATTAAAACTGGATGATAAAGATATTTTCTTAAACGTGGTGGGTGGCATTAAAATTAAAGATTCCGCAGCGGACCTGGCAGTGTGCCTCGCGATTGCTTCAGCGGCGGCAGGACGTAAGCTCAGTGAAGAATATGTAGTATTCGGGGAAGTGGGTCTAGGTGGAGAAATTCGCTCCGCTTTTCGACCAGATCAAAGAATTGGTGAAGCGAAAAAATTGGGCTTTAAGCATGCCATTGCACCCGCGACAATTCACGATAAGTTCGTGATTCCAGTCAAAGATTTACGCACCACTTTAATTAAATATGTAAACGAATAGAGCTAGATGAGAATTTTAGGAATTGACCCGGGCACAGGGATTTGCGGTTTTGGAGTAATCGAAGTAAAACAAACTGGTCGCGCCAAAATGATCGATAATGGTGTGATTGCCACGCCGCCACACACCCCACTTTCAGAGCGTTTGCTCGATATTTATGAATCGATGCATGAGATTATTAAATTAAACAAGCCAGATTGTGTGAGTATCGAAAAACTTTTCTTCACCAAAAACGTAACGACCGGTATTTCCGTGGCGGAGGCCAGAGGGGTGGTGCTTTTGGTTTGTAAACAGCACGAATTACCAACCTTCGAATATACACCAAATGAAATCAAAAAGACGATGACCGGCTATGGTTCGGCCGATAAAAAACAAATGCAGGAAATGGTGAAACTGCATCTGGATTTAACTAGTGTACCAAAACCGGATGATGCGGCAGATGCTT
>JABZKE010000065.1 GCA_015257445.1 Nanosynbacter sp.
CGCGAAAGCTAAGAATAAATTTGTCATTGTGAATGTTCAGTACTTTGAATGTTATGCTTATCCAAATAGTAAAATAGCCTTCCCGGAGTGTGACAAACCAATTCCTAATCAAAAGGATTTTTTCCGCCACTTTATCGATCTGGGTGCCGACATGGTAGTTGGTACTTCCGCCCATCAACCGCAAACCTATGAACTTTATAAGGATAAGCCAATTTATTATGGGCTCGGTAATCTCTTCTTTGATCAGATTAGTTGGCCAGATACTATGCGTAGTTTGATTTTGACGCATTACTTCTATCAGGGAAAATATCTGCAAACCCGCATCTCGCCTACTCTCTACGATGAAAATTTTCAGACTTATCTTATCGACGAAACCGCTTCGCGTGAATATTTAAGACGTCTAGTCTACGCCTCGCCAAAAGGCTACTAATAGGGTAAAATAAAACTATTATGGAGGAAAAGGTTAAAAATAACGAGCGTAATTATTCATTAGATTTATTACGAATTTTTTCTATTATTTTGATTATAGTTTTTCACGTATGTTATAAATCTTTGGATTTTAGTAAATTAACAGGCCTTAATCAGATTATTGTTGGGTTTTTCTGGCATTTTGGTGAAATCGGTGTCAATCTTTTTATGCTGATTACTGGCTACTTCCTTTATAAAAGTGAAAAGAATCAAAAATCAAAGATTATTCGTCTTATTTATGATATCTGGATTTATTACATATTTAATATTATTATTCTAATTTTCGTTAAAGGCGGTTACACTATAACTTATAACGCACTTTTTCCAGTTAGTCTTGGTAATTTTTGGTATATTACTTCATATATTGTAATTTTATTGCTTGCTCCATATCTAAATAAGCTTATAAAAAATCTTAATTATTCTGAACATAAGAAACTACTAATAATATTTTTCATTGTTTTTTCTTTAATTCCAACTATTAGTGGACTTTCTATTGGTACTACTGAGAATGGTGTAGTTTATAGTCGTTTTGCTTGGTTAATTTATATCTATTTTTTGGGTGCATTTATTTCGAAATATCAAGACAATGACAAAATTTTAATTAAAAATCGTAAATATTTTATTAAACTCCTAATATTATTAATTGTTCTTTTATTTGGTTTTATGTTAGCAGCTAAATATTTATTAGTATATAAAATGCCAGATCTTAAAATTAATTATATGTGGCCACCAAACTCTGTAATTGTATTTTTGATTAGTCTTGTAATATTTATTATTTTTACAAAAATTAGTATTGTCAAACAAGGACTATTAACAAAAATTATAAAAAATACTTCACCACACGTGCTTGGCGTATATCTATTCCACGATTCACCATATAATTACGTGATTTTTTCAGAAGGTATTATCTGGCTTAATAATTTACATGCAGCCAAAAGATTAGTTCCAACCATTATTTTAATCTCCTTGGCGTTTTTTATAGCTGGATTAGTTATTTCAATCATAAAGAAATATACCTTTGATAAAATCTATCAAAAAATTATTTTAAAAGTAGATAAAAAATTTAATTTGAAGCTGTCTAAATAAAAATCAATGTGTTGACATGATCGAGCCTTTTGTGGTTAGATAATTTTTATGTTAAAATATAACCATAAAAGGTTTATTTGATATGAAACGAGTTTCTCAGAAAAAATCACACAAAAATAAGATTATTGTTTGGTCACTTTTCTTTTTAGTACTCATCATCTTAGCTGGCGTAATTGTCTATCAAATTCTAAAAGACAACAATAAGTCATCAAAGGTACCAGTTTTGCCTGAAAAAACTGAAAAAATCGAATCTAAGATTGAAAATACAAGTGTAACTAACTCCGAAACTATTAAAACTGAAGATGGTACTCCCGAAGATGCAGCTGCTGGGCGTACCCCAAAAACTCCCGAAAAATATGAGGGTCAAGATGTAAATAAGTTAGAAAAACTTACTGGTGCCATTACATACTCTGCTAAGACTACTGATAAATATCGCATTCGTGTAAATATCGATCAATTCCTTAAATTACCAGGTACCTGTATGCTTAGCGTGATCTCTGCTAGTAAAGTGGTTTATACCGATTACGTAAATATTGTTTCTAATCCATCTTCTGGTAGTTGTGAGGGTTTCGATATTCCACTTACGAAATTATCTCCTGGTGAATATAATATTAAAATTGAAATTAACGCCAATCAAAAAACAGGCATTATTGAAGGGAAGGTTACTATTTAATGATTAATCAAACTGTACGAATTATCCCAGAGAAAAATTCCAAAACCCCAAAAAGACGAATTGTATTTACGAAAAATACACCGCTATTAGTCTTTGCCTTTTTCATGGTTTTCGCATTAAGTTTTTTGATTCTCAAGAATTTGAAAAAATCTATTGCCCTGAGTGTTTCTGATTTTCGCGCCGGAAATATTATTTCCGACTATACTATGTCAAATACTTCCACTATGAACGAAAGCCAAATTCAGGAATTCTTAACCAAGAAAAATCCTTGTGGCGATACGAATATTTGGCGGGCTAATTATTATTCTGGTTATAAATATCATATCGAAAATGGAAAATTTATTTGTTTATCTCAGGAGACTTTTGAATATAATGGCACCAAACAAACCGCTGCTCAAGTAATTTATGAAGCCGCGCGTGATTATCGTATTAATCCACAGGTCCTTTTAGTCCTAATTGAAAAGGAACAAAGTCTGGTTTCTGATACTTGGCCAAATAGTATTCAGTATCGCAGCGCCACCGGTTTTGGTTGTCCAGATACCGTAGAATGTGATTCGAAATATTACGGCTTTAGAAATCAAGTTAGGCACGCTGCTAAATTATTCCGCGATGTCCTAGATGGTGGCTACACGAATTATCCTGTTGGTCAAAATTTCATCTATTATAATCCAAACTTCGCTTGTGGAGGCTCTCAAGTTTATATTGAAAATCTTGCTACTTCTGCGCTCTATCGTTACACTCCATATCAGCCAAATGCTGCCGCTGTGGCAAATTATCCTGGTACCTCTTATTGTGGTGCTTATGGTAATCGTAATTTTTATGCTCTCTTTATTCGTTGGTTTGGCGATCCAACTAGTAATGTTATTAAAAAAGTTGAATTATCACCGATTGCTAAACCAGGGAATAATTCTAGCCGTGACGGGTCAATTGAAAATGGTGATTATGAAATTAAGACTTCTGTCGATCAATCTAAATATCTTGATGTGAGAGGCGCTAATAAGGATGAAAATGCTCTAGTTCAACTTTATCGAAAATGGCGTGAGAATAATCCAGCGCAAAAATGGGATATTGAAAGTATTGGAGATGAAATTTATCAGATTAAAAGTAAGCTTTCCGGTCTAAATTTATCTTATGACATTAATGAGATTAGTGATTCACCGCAGCTAAAATTAAAATCTGAGAATCTGGAAGATTGTGCACAGCGTTGGAATATTCAACGAAAAGGAAATGGTGAGTTTAATATTATTACTTCCTGTGATGTAAATCACGCAGTTGACGTTAAGGGTGCAAATAATGCTGATGAAACACCAGTGCAAATTTATAAAAAATCAAATAATAAGGCGCAAACTTGGTCATTAGAAAAAGTAGATACTAAGGAGACTTCTCAGCTCATCCAAAATGGTATCTATAATCTCAACACCGCACTAAGCAACGCTC
>JABZKE010000066.1 GCA_015257445.1 Nanosynbacter sp.
TGATTGATTGGTATGAGGAGTTGCTAGAAAAATATCCGATTGTTTCGATCGAGGACGGCCTGGCGGAAAATGACTGGGAAGGCTGGAAGATTCTCACGGAGCGCCTCGGCAATAAATTGCAGTTGGTCGGTGACGACCTCTTCGTGACTAATGTGAAGTTACTGCAAAAAGGTATCGACGAAAAGGTAGGTAATGCGATTTTGATTAAGCCAAACCAAATTGGTTCACTTTCAGAAACCATCGACGCGGTAGTTTTGGCGCAAAAATCTGGCTATCACACGATTATGTCGCACCGCTCGGGCGAAACCGAAGATAGTGCCATCGCACACCTCGCGGTCGGACTCGGTACGGGACAAATCAAGACTGGTTCCCTCTCACGCTCGGAGCGCATCGCAAAGTACAATGAACTAATGCGAATTGCAGAGGCTAATCCGGAACTAGTTCTGAAAAATCCTTTCGAAGAAAACTAGAACTAAAAATAGGTGCAAGAGAGCACCTATTTTTTTGTGTTTCTCTGGGCTTATTTAATCAATTCACGAAATTCCACCTCAGAGATAACCTTGATACCGAGTTTTTCGGCTTTGGTGACTTTCGAAGCACCTGGTTTCGCGCCGGCGATCAAGGCGGTGGTATTTTTGGTCACAGAACTGGTAACGGTAGCGCCTTTTTCGCGTAATAAATCTTCCGCTTCCTCTCGACCTAGATCAGTGAGTGTGCCAGTGACGACAAAGCTTTGACCCTTAAGCGGAGCGTTATCGTGATTAACATAAACTGGATGCACGCCGAGCGCCTTAAAGTCATCGAGCTGCTTCAAATTATCTTCATCGGCGAAGTAGGCCAAAATTGATTCAGAAACCGTCAGACCAATATCCGGGATTTTTAGCAGCTCTTCTTCGGTAGCATCACGCAGTGCCTCAAGTGATTGGAAGGCATCAGCGAGGGCGACCGCTGTTTGTGCGCCGACGTGTCGAATGCCGAGCGCGGTGATAAATTTGGCGAGCGGCGCCTGCTTAGTCCCCTCGATGGCATTTATTAATTTAGTGGCTGACAATTCGCCAAAACGTTCGAGCTTAATTAAATCTGATTTTTGCAAACGGTAGAGATCAACTAGGCTTTTCAAGAGGCCAGCATCGACCAACAAATTGACATTTTTCTCACCTAGGCCCTCGATATTTAGCGCTTGCTTACTGGCAAAATATTCAAGATTACGACGCAAAATAAAATCCGAATCCTGCCCCTTCACGCGATAAACCACTTCTCCGTCTGGACGCTCGAACTCAAGTTCTGGATATTGATTTTTGAGAGCTTTTTCATAATCAAAAGGCTCAGTATTCTCTGGGCGAAGGGTAAATAATACTTCCTTAATTTTCGGAATAATATCACCCGCCTTATAAATAATCACGGTGTCACCGATCCGAATATCGAGCTTGGCGATTTCATCAGAATTATGCAAAGTAGCATGGCGCACGGTACTACCGGCAATTTCCACAGAATCTAGGATGGCCACCGGAGTAGCTGCACCGGTGCGACCAATTGAGATTACGATATCGCGCACCTTCGAAGTGGATTCTTCAGCGGGATATTTAAAGGCCACAGCAGCACGAGGAGTTTTACCGACGATGCCAAGTTCAGAATATATCTTGCGATCATTAATTTTAATCACCATACCATCGGTGTTAAAGAGAAAGTCGCCGCGCACTTGTCCAAGATGTTTGATTTCAGCAAAAACTTCGTTGAGATGCGTATAGACATGATCTTGACCGGAAGTTTGAAAACCAATTTGACGCAAAAATTCATAAGCTTCCTGATGGGTCGGTAAATCTGGCGTCACCAGATCATAGGCCATAAAACGGAGCGGACGACTAGCGGCAATGCGAGGGTCGAGCTGACGAATGGTACCGGCGGCAAGATTACGCGGATTAGCGAAAGGTTTCTCACCGAGTTTAACCTGCATTTGATTAAGTTTTTCAAAGTCTTGCTTAAAAATAATCACTTCGCCGCGCACTTCCAGATGCTCAGGTGGGTTATCCAGATTTAATTTAAGTGGAATATTCTGAATGGTTTTCACATTCATCGTGACATCTTCGCCTACCAGACCATCACCACGCGTAACCGCCTGCTTAAAAATACCATTTTCATAATGCAAGGACATAGCCAGGCCATCCATTTTAATATCGGTGAAAAAGGTAAATTCGGTGCCTTGATCAACTAACTTATAATTTCTGGCTACCCAATCGCGAATTTCGGATTCAGAAAAAACATCGGCAAGAGAAATCATACGGGAAGCGTGCGTGACTTTTTGGAATTTATCCAGAGGTTTACCAGCTACGCGTTGGGTGGGAGAATCAGGAGTGATAAACTCTGGATATTGTTCTTCCAATTGACTAAGCTCGTGCTTCAAAGAGTCGGCCGCCGCTTCCGACATAATCGACTCGTCTAGGACGTGATAATGATAGCGATATTCGTTGATTAATTCTTTTAATTTTTCAATGCGAGCCTTGGCGGCAGATTTTTCATTATTCATATTTTAGAGCTCCAGTTTAGCATCGTCATTATAATCGAGAAGGGCGCGATAAAAGAGGTAAAAATAAATCGAAAGATAGATGAAGATAAAGACGGTAATAGTGAGCTGAATGATGGCGACAAACGGGATTTTACTCTCGGCAAGCCAGGCGAATTGAGCTTTCAGTACACCATCGAGGATAATAGCTGGCATGAGCAATAATAGGTAGAGTAGAGCCACGATAATCACCAAGTAAAAAACCCGAATCAAGAAACGCAGGCGACGTCCCATAATGAGATTTTTGGCCATGCGTACGGCTGTCAGAGGGTAAAGTCCTGGCGCCGAAACTACAATAATCGCAAAGAAACTACTGGATAACAGATAGAGACTGAGCGTAATCATCAGTGCGGCAAACATAAAGAAAAGCAGCGCATAAAATGGCGTGGAGAGAAATTCAGTGGTGAGAGCGACTTGAAAAACTATAATCGTAAGCATGATTGGTACGGCCTCGAGGAAAATAATTAGACCGACCACCAGAGTCGATACCAGAGGCGATAAGGCACTATAAAAGCCGTCGCGCATCTTAATTTCCTGGTGACCAGCAAGGAGGTGGCGCGCCAAATAGATAGTGACTAACCAGATAATAGTAAATAGAAGCACCGCGATGACGACCTGCGCATCATTCATGGTGGTGAGACCACCAGTGGAAATAATGCCGAGCAGAGTCAGACCAGCCTTACCGACAGTACCGATTTTACCATCCGCCACATCCTTATTAGTCTGTTCGACATTGGCTCTTACATCAGCAAGAGTATTTTCCGACATGGCGCCAATAAGAAAAATATAGAGTCCGACAAATATTAAAAGTAAGGGCAGAAAGATTTTCCAAAATTTGAAAAACATTTTAAAGGCAGCATTAGCCTGACTAGTTAAGCTTGGTAGCTCAGTTTTACGCTGATAATCTTCGTAATAAGAGCGCTTAAAGGAGCGATGTAGGCGTACTTCATCTTGCTTTTTGATTAACTGCTTCTTTTCGCGCGCGAGTTGCTTTTTTTGTTTTTGCTCCTGTTTTTGAAGTTTTTTCTGCTGCCTTTCAGCTTGACGCTGCACATGCTTTGAAACCAGGT
>JABZKE010000067.1 GCA_015257445.1 Nanosynbacter sp.
TGGGAAGCCTGGACGCGTGATCCATTGATTCATAAAGTTTGAAACGTTAAATTCTGTATAAGATTGCAAGGCGGCCCAGAGGTCATCGCCAGTAGTGTTTTGATATTGGTGCTTTTCAAAATAATCCCGTAAACCCTTCAAAAAATTCTGCTCCCCCATCAGGCGCATTAACATAAACATCAGATGCGAACCCTTGGCATACACAATAGCCGGGTCGAAGAGAGTTTCAATTTCGGAAGGATGATTAACCGCCTGCTTGACTGCTTGAATATCCGGCGAAACATCGCGGGTCAAAGCATAATAACAATCAGAAACGAAAAATTCTTGCCAAACTTTCCACTCTGGGCGAATCGCATCGAGACAATAATATTCCATCATATTGGCGAAGCTTTCATTGAGCCAGAGATCATCCCACCAAGCCATAGTCACAAGATTGCCGAACCACTGATGAGATAATTCATGGGTAATCACCGTGGCGATTTGAATTTTATCCGACAAGGTGGCAGTTTCATCCATCAAGAGACAGGATTCGCGATAAGTTACTAGACCCCAGTTTTCCATAGCGCCGGCATCAAAATCTGGCACAGCTACCTGGTCGAGTTTCGGTAATGGATACGGCACACCAAAAGCTTGGTCATAAAAATCTAAGGCTTCACCGGCGATCCGATTTGGCTCGAGAAGAGATTCTTTAGCTTGATTCAATGGCGCATAGGTAGTAATCATGACGCCGTGCTGATTTTTCGTGGTAACACTTTGGAAATGACCGAGACAGAGCGCCAAAAGATAGGTCGACATACGTGGCGTAGTTTCAAATTCCACAATCTTACGCGTCACTTCGGTATTAAGGTTCATGGCGTTTGGATTAGTTTTCGGATTAAGCTCACTATTCACCGAAGTATAGGTGAGGGTGCGCTCGGTCTTGATTGGCATATTACTAAGGATAGTATCGGTCGAGTCCGTATCGATGACCTTGAGCGAGAACTTAGCCTTAGCGACTGGCTCATCGACGCAGGGGAACATCATACGGGCATAATGCGATTCAAACTGAGTAGAAACAATCCGCTCGGTTTTCCCTTCATGTTCGTAAGTCGAAAGATAAAGCCCGGTCATACCGTGCGAAAGTTGCAAGGAATAACGGACTTCAATACTAATTTCGGCATCTGAGACCTGCGAAGTAAAACTGATAGTTTCTGTTTCAGCATCCTCCGTAAAAGTGGTCGGGCGCTGATTCACGGTCAACTGATGAATTTTAAGATTTTTGGCGTGGAGTTTGACGGTGGAACTTTTGGCAACACCCTGAATCTTCACTCGACCTTGAACCTGTTCAGTGTCTTTATTGATCCTTAATTCAATTTCATATAATTCTGGTGTAAAGTGTTTGGCTAATTGTTCCACCCTATTCTCCTTAATCTAAAATTGCTTTAATACGACGAATGCCGGCGGCTGAGGATTCTTCTTTTTTAATTTTGAAATGACCAAGCGTGCCAGTATGCTCAACGTGAGGACCACCACAAAGTTCACGCGAGACGGGATTTTCTGCAGCGCCGATGGTATAGACCTTGACGACGTCGCCATATTTTTCCCTGAAGCTACCATGAGCTTTTAAGACGTCACGAGCGTAAGTCTTGTCGTATTCGGCAAACGAAACTGGATAATCTTCCTCAATCCATTGATTAACCTGGTCCTCGATTTGTTTCTTCTCTTCATCGGTGAGTTTGCGGTCGAGATTAAAATCAAAACGTAGACGCTCAGAGGTAATATTGGAGCCGGCCTGAGCGATGTTCGGATCGACAATTTTCTGAAGTGCAGCCAAAAGTAAGTGAGTAGCGGTGTGATATTTCACCGAGGCTTCACCGTGGTCTTCGAGACCGCCCTTAAACATACCTTTGCTGGCGGTTTGAGAACGCTGACGTTGTTCATCGAGGCTAGCCTGGAATTCAGCTTGCCAGTTTTCGCTGAGATTAATTTGATTTTGCTTGGCTTCCTCGAGAGATAATTCGAGTGGAAAACCATAGGTATCCTGCAACATAAAGAGTTCTTTGCCGGTAAGACCCTGATCTTTAAGCTTATGAAGTTCCTTAAGACCGCGGTGAATACTACGGCGGAAGGCCTGTTCTTCGCGAATTAAAACATTCAAGGCGTCAGCGCGATTGGTGAGGATTTCGTTTGAAAGATCTTGATAATTTTCGGCAATAATTGGCACGATTTGAGCCAAGAAATCTTGGTCGATACCGAGATTAGTAGCTTTCATCACGGCACGACGAATCAAACGACGAAGGGCATAGCCTTGTTGTTTATTGCTTGGAACGAGACCTTGGGCCGAAAGTAGATAAGCACCACGTAGGTGATCCGCAATCACGCGCATTTCTTCAGTGTGGTCAACGTAACTGAGACCAGAGATAGCTTCGAGCTTGGTAATAATTGGCTTTAGAAGTGAAGTTTCGAAAACATCAAATGAATCCATGGCGGCCGCAGCAATACGTTCGAGACCGGCACCGAAGTCGATATTTTTCTTGGTCAATTCCGAGAAGGTACCGTCTTGATTGCGCTTATATTGCATAAAGACTTGGTTGCCAATTTCCATGAAGCGCGCGCCATCAGAGGCAGGATGAGATTTACCGTATCTCGCAACATCTTGCTTGTCTTCACCAAAATCATAGAAGACTTCGGAATCTGGACCACATGGATCGCCAATTGGGGTAGTTTCAACACCACCACCACGACTCCACCAGTTTTCGTGATCATCATAGAAGAAAATATGCTCGTTTTCCTTAATACCACGTTTCGCACCGTCTTCACTAGAGCCAATTTCGGCAATTTCTGCCCGTACACCCGCTTCCGCAAAAACGCGTTGCCAAATTTCGGCTGATTCGGTATCTTTGGGAATGCCGTATTTTTCGTTACCAATAAAGCAAGTGACGTAAATTTTATGTGGGTCGAGTCCGACGATTTCGGTGAGAAACTTAAAGAAGGCTGGAATTTGTTCTTGCTTAAAATAATCACCCAGTGACCAGTTACCGAGCATTTCGAAAACTGTAGTATGGCGTGGATCGCCAACATCTTCAATATCTTGCAAGCGCAAACATGGTTGTGAATCCGCCAGACGCTGACCGGCAGGATGAGGCTCACCGAGAAGATATGGCAAAAGCGGCTGCATACCAGAACCGGTGAAGAGGGTGGTTGGATCATTTTCCAAAACCAAACGCGCTGGAGCGATTACCTGGTGCCCACGACTAGTTTGATATTCAAGAAATTTTTGACGGATTTCACTTGCATTCATAGAGATAATTATACCATAATCTGTGAGGTTCGAGTTTTACACAACTTTACAAAATGCTTATGCCATATATAATGGGTAGAGATTAAACAAAAGGACGCCAAAATGAAAAAATTAATTACCCTGTTCCTGATCGGGATTGCGGGTATCATCCTCTTCATGGTCGTGAAAAATATGGCTAATGGCGATGGACTGCTAACTGTTACCTGCCGTTCAGCCAAAAATACGCTCACGATTAAACTCGACCCAAAGGCAGAGAATTTCATCTCAGCCACTACGGATGATGGCGAGGATTTCGACCTAGGTAATCTAGATGAGAAAATTCAAAAAGATGGACTAAAGA
>JABZKE010000068.1 GCA_015257445.1 Nanosynbacter sp.
TCGTGTTTATGCTAAAATTAGCTTATGAACTTTCAAAAGATTTACGATTATTTCTTTAGTAATAATTATATGACCAAGATGCCAAGCTTCGGTGAAGTTTTGGCTTCGAATGTTATTACCTTACTTTTATTGTTAATTATTCTCGGCCTTTATGTTGCCGGTAAGGTTCTCTTGATGAAGAAAATCTATGGCGAGAAAAAGATGTGGCAGGGTGCCATTCCGGTATTGGGTTTGATGAATCTTTACGATGCAGTTGAGTTAAATAAGCTATTCGCTATCTCGATTCTCATTCCAGTAATCGGTTTAATTCCGTACTTTATTTTCTGCTACAAGCTACCTGCCGCTTTTGGTGAAAAACAGCCAGCCTTTCCGTATTTAACGATTTTCTTCTCGCCAATCATCATGCTGATGCTAGCTACTGACCAAAAATATGAATATCAATACGTGCGCGGCAAAAATGTACCATTCCAAGGCGCTTTCGCTCTGAATAATACACAGACTACTGCGGAGACTGCACCTCAGGCTACTCCTGAAACTCCAACTCAGCCAATCGTAGAAGCTCCAGCTCAGCCTGTCTCAGAAGTTTCATCTCAGTCCATTTCTGAAGCTCCCGTTCAGCCAGTCGCCGAGAATTTACCTCCATCAGCTCCAGAGGTCCCAGTTCAATCTACTCAGGGAATCCCAATCGAATCCCAAAATCCTTCTATTTCAGAAAATCAGGTTCAATCCAGCGACTTGAACAATCTTCAATAATTTTATATAATATCAGCATGCCCGAGTGGTGAAATTGGTATACACGTATGCCTTAGGAGCATATGCCTCACGGCGTGCTGGTTCAAGTCCAGTCTCGGGCACCAAAAGTTGTTTATAGAAAAGCTGCCATCATGGCGGTTTTTTATTGTACTTATTGCCATTTTATGTCGCAAAGATTGTGAACTATTATGAGACATTGACATATTACATAATACTGCTATAATAGAAGCATATTCCGATACGGGCAATTCGAACGGAGAGATACCTAAGAAGAACCCGTTTTTTTGTTATTTATTCTTTTTCTTATATTCAATTTTATTCTTTACGTCGGGATTGTCTAAGAAATCAACGTACCTCGGCGTGAATGGACGATATAAAGAAGAAGTGGAGTGACGATTCGGAGCCAATAGTTTAGCAAAACGTCCTTTTTCTACAAGATATTTAACCATCTTATAATAATCTCCGTCGCCAGAAACTAGAATTATATTATCAAACTGTTCTGCGTCAGCAATTTTAGACATCACAGTAAAAACAATATCTGTATCGACGTTACCTTTCTTTTTACCGATCATGCTTTGGCTATGCTCGCGGAATATGAGAATAAAGCCTGAAGTTTGAATTTTTTCGTAAAGATCTTGATTATCCTCGTCTACTGCACCTAAGAAATAGTAAGCTTTTTCAACGTTATAGCGTTCTTTGAGATATACTCTAAAACGCGTCAAATCTACTGTCCACGAACTTGCTTTCGTGTTCATGTATAGATTTTGCCCATCTATAAAAGCCTGATTATTCACACTTATATTATAGCACGAAAAAAAGTGTCACCAGATCCGTCATATTCATTCACAACCTTTACAACATAAAATGGCAATAATTATTGCCATCAAGAAAGACACCGTAAATTTTTTGCATCTTCAGCCTAAAAATTATATAATATATAGGTATGCCAGAGTTTCGTCTTTATAGTAAATTCCAACCCACCGGTGACCAGCCGGCGGCGATTGATCAGCTCACGCATGGTCTCAAAATGGGGATTCGTGAGCAGACTTTACTCGGCGTCACTGGCTCTGGTAAGACTTTTACTATGGCGAATCTCATCGCCAATATTCAGAAACCGACTCTGATTCTTGCCCATAACAAAACTCTGGCCGCCCAGCTCTATTCTGAGTTTCGTGAATTTTTCCCCGAGAACGAGGTGCACTATTTTGTTTCTTATTTCGATTACTACCAGCCAGAAGCTTATATCGCTAGCACCGATACCTATATCGAAAAAGATTCGGCCATTAACGATGAAATCGACCGTCTGCGTCACGCCGCCACGGTTTCATTACTCACGCGTAAAGATACGATTATCGTCGCTTCAGTTTCATGTATTTATGGCATCGGTTCACCCGATCATTACACGGAAATGTCTTTGCATCTCGAGAAAACCGGACATACTTGGCAGGTAGTTTCGAAAAATACTCTCCCTGTGGCAAAGCTTAATCAGACTAATCTGATGATTTATCTCATCGCTATGCAATATCACCGTAACGACCTCGCTTTTGAGCGTGGTAATTTCCGGGTTAAGGGCGACACGATTGATCTTTTTCCAGCTTCGGGTGAAATTGCCTATCGCTTCGAATTCGCTTTTGATGAACTTGAAGAAGTTAAGATTATCGATCCGCTCACCGCTGAAGTCCGCGAAAAACCCGATCAAGTTTTTATCTTCCCAAATACTCACTACGCCACTCCGAAAGACCAACTCGACCGTGCTATCGATTTAATTCAAGCCGAATTTGACGAACGTCTAAAATATTTCGAGGCTAACCATAAATATTTAGAAGCGCAACGTATTTCTCAGCGCACCAAATATGATCTCGAAATGTTGAAAGAAACTGGCTTCGTCAAGGGAATTGAAAACTATTCTCGTCACCTAGATGGTCGTAAAGCTGGGGAGCCACCAGCGACTTTGCTCGATTTCTTCCCAGATGATTTTCTCTTATTAGTCGACGAATCGCATATGACTCTGCCGCAGGTGCGCGGGATGTATAATGGCGACCACGCTAGAAAATCCACTCTGGTGGAATATGGTTTCCGCTTACCGAGTGCCCTTGATAACCGTCCTCTAACCTTTGATGAATTTGAAACCCATATTCGCCGCGCGGTTTACGTTTCCGCTACTCCTGGCAAGTATGAACTAGAAGTCTCCCCTAAGCCAGCCGAGCAAGTAATTCGCCCGACCGGGCTCCTTGATCCAGAAATCGAAGTTCGACCGAGTGAGGGTCAGATTGATGATTTGATGCATGAAATCGAAGAGCGTATCTCCAAAAATCAACGCGTCATCGTCACGACCTTGACTAAGCGCATGGCGGAAGATTTGACTGACCATCTGAAAGATCATAAGATTAAAACCGCATATATTCATTCCGATATCGACACCTTGGAGCGTGGTGATATTTTGCGCGATTTGCGTTCTGGAGTCTATGATGTACTAGTCGGTATCAATCTTCTGCGCGAAGGTTTGGATCTTCCTGAAGTTTCACTCGTAGCGATTCTCGATGCTGACAAAGAAGGCTTTTTGCGTTCTGAATCGGCGCTTATTCAGACCATCGGTCGTGCAGCACGTCATGTCGAAGGTCATGTTATTATGTATGCCGACAATATTACCGAAAGTATGGAGCGCGCGATTTCGGAAACTAATCGTCGTCGTGAAATCCAGCAAAATTATAATAAGGAGCATGGTATTACACCGACCTCTATTAAAAAAGAAATCTCGTTGGGTCTTCGTGCGATTATTCCGGAAAAGGCCAAGGAGGATAAGTTAGAC
>JABZKE010000069.1 GCA_015257445.1 Nanosynbacter sp.
TCGAAAGCCTCTATGCTTTATTTCTTGACAGGCGACGACGGTCTCATGTATTATAGTAGCACCGACGCTGAGCACAATCAGAAGATTCGCGACCACTGTCAGAAACTCTGTAAGGTGCAAATTTAGGGGCAGCGACCGGCTAATTATGACAAAGAAAAAACGATCACAATTTAGCTTAAATTACTTTATAACCAAGATATTTCCATATTTCGCCCTATCTGTTCTGATTTTTGGTGTGGCTTTTGTTGGTTCTAGAGATAAGCAGCAGTCTGACGATAATTCCAGTCCGAACCTGGAATCCATTTCTAAAAAAGATTATGCGGTTTCTGCCGACCAACTTTCAGAATTTTATATGGTGTCTGAGCTCGCTGACACTATGAGTTTAGCTTCCTCTGATGTGCTTAACGTAAACTATAACTCTTTTACTGTACTTCAGCAGTCCGGTCAGGCTTCTGTTGAAAAAATGGAAAAACCTACCACTTTAAATCTTGCAGCCTGCTCTAAGGTTGGCGTAATCAAGCATGTGATGGCTGAAGGCGAAACTCTTGATATTTTGGCGGCCAAATACGCTTCCTGTGGTGTGGATATCAATATGATTCGTTGGTCGAATAAATTTAAGGCCTCCTATGTGCCAAAAGTGGGAGAATCGATTTATATTCCATCACGTGCTGGTATTGTCTATACCGTGAAGTCAGGTGAAACTGTCGCTTCGATTGCGGAAAAGTATAAGTCTTCTGCGGATGAAATTATTACTTCTAACAACCTTGAATTAGATCAGACTCTCATCGAAGGCCAGGCTATTTTGTTGCCAAACGGAGAATTACCAGATAAAGAACGTCCTGACTATGTGGCGCCAGTTGTGCGTAACACCTCTTCCTACTCTAGTAGCTCATCCTATTCGGTTTCTTCTTATCGTACTTATTCTACTTCCAGAAACCCAATGCCTTGGGGTTGGTGTACTTGGTATACTTGGGAACGTCGTGCCGCCATGGGTTCGAGCCATATTCTGCCGGGTGGTCTTGGGAACGCTAACACTTGGGGCTACGCGCTTTCTGGTCTCTTTCCAACTAGTCGCGGTACTAATCCACAAGCTGGTGATATTTTTCAGACTAACAGTGGTTACTATGGCCACGTCGGTATCGTGGACTCCGTGAATGCTGACGGTACGATCACGATTTCCGATATGAACGGTCGTGCTGGTTGGGGTGTGGTCGGTTCTTACACGATTGGCCCAAGCGAATATGCTAAGTATCTCTTCATCCACGGTCGCTAATTTTAACTACTAGCTCATAATCTCTGTTTTTAATCAAGCTACACTTTTATACCACTTATGCTATGATGAAAATGTATGGAGAAAAATTTGGTTAAAACTGCGAATCAAACTAGATTTTTGAAAGAAAATAAAATTCTATTTTCAGGATTGATTTATCTAGTTATTTTATTAATTATTAATATTTTTATTCTGTCGTTCAATAGTCACGCTATAGATCCGACATTGAGTGTTACCTTTGATCGGAATGAGTTTGATTATAATTTTTATAGCGTCGATGTGGTTAATACGTCAGAAAGATATAATTGGGCAAAGCTAACTGTAAAAACGAATGCTCCGGCCGGCTATACTACTACTATTAGCGCTAATTCCGATGAAACCGCTTTAAAACACATCGATAATACAATTAGTACTAAAATTTCTTCAATCACGAGTCCAATCGCACATGATGATTGGATCCCAAAAAAATACCTGGGCCTATCAGTTGGAGAATCAAAATAACTATATGCCAATCCCCAAAGAATCAGAGCCAAAAGCTCTTGTTGCCACTAATAAGGCCTCCGATTCAGCACCAAACGAAAATAATTTCAGGGTAGTAGTCCGTGCTAGTACGGATCTTATGCCTGGAATTTATCGAAGTAGTCTGATTCTCTCAACGGTAATTAATCCATTTGAGACTGCCGCCTATCTAACTACTGGCGATGACTTTCAGGCTAAACTTAGTGAGCTTACTACCGATAAAACTAAGATTAAGTTAATTCGACGTGCTTCCACTTTGCCAGCCTCTAGTACTAACGTGGTAAATATTAATGACCCTGCGAAGCCATTCTACGAAATTAAGGCTTGGTGGGATCCAGTTCTTCGTCATCTCTTTTTCTATACCACAGCCGATAAAATCTATTTCCATGAAGACAGTAAAAATACTTTTAAAGATCTGTCTGAGCTTAATCTTATAGATTTAGATAGTTTTGACGCCAAATATGCTAAAGATATGTCGTATATGTTTGCTGGTCTAAAGTCATATAGTAACATTAGGACCGAAAACATCAACGCTCAGAGTGTCACCAACATGCGTGGGATCTTCCGGGATAACCACCGAATGTCCGATATCTCGATGGCAGGCTTTAATACGGAAAACGTGACTGATATGTCAGAAATGTTTGCCGGTAATTACGAAATTATTGGTCTAGATCTAAGTGCCATGAATACAAAAAATGCGAAGACCATGAAGGGGATGTTCAAGGGTATTAATAAACTTGGCGTATTAAAGATAAGTAATTTCGACACCAGTAATGTCACTGATATGTCAGAAATGTTTTCTGGTATGAGTAAAGTGATAAATATTATGCTAGATAATTTTAACACCGGAAATGTCGAGAATATGAGCGAGATGTTTAAAGACTGTTCCGTAATTAAGCTCCTAGATTTAAGTCATTTTAATACCGCTAAGGTTACCAATATGCACTCTATGTTCAGTGGCGCAAATGAATTGAAAAATCTCAATATTTCGAATTTTGACACTAGTAAGGTAACGGATATGGCCTATATGTTCTATCAGGTTCACGGCATTACTGATCTTCGCCTCGATAACTTTAATACCGAAAATGTCACCACTATGGAAGGCATGTTCGCCGAGATGAAGGGGATTGTCGATATTTTTATCATCAATTTCAAAACACCGAAGCTTACTAACGTTAGTAGAATGTTCCAGAGGGTGAATCCTAGCAGTAACACTATTAGGCAAGGCGAGGATAATCTTAAGCATATTTATGCCAAAAATGATTTCGACGTCTCGAATATCACCGCGGAAGGTAGCAAATTAATCTTTGATAAGCGTCGAAATCTTAGGGGTGGTAATAACTCCTTTATGTATACTCCAGCCGATGCTGGTAAGGAATGGCTCCGCATCGGTCGCGCTCCAGGCATTAAGGGCTACTTCACTAAGTTGTAATAATAATTTTATTATTAAAATTCAAAAATCACATTATTCTTATGTTAAAATAAAATAATGTTGAGCCAAAAATCACTTTTTAAACCAAATATTTTGTTGGGAAAATATTTGATTCTCCCACTTGTAATATGTCTTTCCTCTATATTAATTAATTTTAATTCAAAAAACGTCAGCGCCTTATTCCAGCCAAATCTTTCCGTATCAATTTCGGATGACCAAGTTAATGTTAACGGTAATCAGATAATTAATTCAGTTTCGCAAACCTCGGAATTGCCAATTCAAGTTACCGTAAATACGAATAATAAAACTGGCTATACTGCAACCTTAATT
>JABZKE010000070.1 GCA_015257445.1 Nanosynbacter sp.
GATCTGCTCTTCCAGCTTATCTACCCCCCAGGCCACCGTCGTCATCAGCCCAGTTTTATAACCCGCATGATTCAGCATCTTCCAAATCAAAAAACAGGTCGAAGTCTTGCCATTAGTTCCTGTCACTGCGATCACACGCATTTTCTTACCCGGAAAATGATATTTTTCTGCCGCTAACACTGCTTTTCCCAGATGATAGGGAATCACTAGGCGATTATAATCCGGTAAATTATCCATCAAAAATGTTTTAATTTTCATAATACCTCTTTGTTAAATTATACCACACCAGATTTTTACGATAATTAGCACTCAAAGCTTGACAGTGCTAATTTTTCGACTACAATAGATATATAACCATCAAACAGGAGGAACATGATACTACATCCATTAAGTGACCGTGTCGTTGCAAAAAAAGCAGAGCCTGCTGAAAAAACTGCATCTGGAATTCTTCTCGCTGGTAATCAAAATGAAAAACCAGCCTACGCCATCGTTGAATCCGTTGGTCCAGATGTCAAAAACGTCAAAGCCGGCGACAAAATTATTTTCAAAGAATACTCTACTACCGATGTAAAATTTGAATCTCAAGAATATCTCATCGTTCGTGAAGAAGATATTTTAGCAATTATTAAATAAGGAGAATTATGGCTAAGAAAATTTTTTATGCACAAGAATCTCGGGAAAAAATCTTGAGCGGTGCCAAGCAACTTTATGACGCTGTAAAAGTGACTTTTGGCCCTAAAGGTCAAAACGTGGTTATCGAGAAATCATACGGCAATCCAACCATTACCCACGACGGTGTGACTGTTGCTGAAGCTGTCGATCTTGGCAGTACTGAATCCAATCTCGGCGAGCAGGTCGGCGCTAAGCTGATCAAATCCGCCGCTCAGAAACTAAATAAAGTTGCCGGCGATGGTACTACCACTGTTACGGTCTTAACCTACAATATTTTAAGTGAAGCTAATAAATTGATTACCGCTGGTGTTAATCCAATGGAACTGCGTGCAGGTATCGAAAAAGCTGGTGCAGAAATTGTTGAGAAGATTAATCAAGCGGCTGAGCAAATCACTGGTGATAGTAAGAAAATCACCGAAGTTGCCACTATTTCAGCTGGTGATGCCGCCATCGGTGAATTGATTGCTGGTGTGATTTCTAAAATCGGTAAAGACGGCGTGGTGACTGTCGAGCCAGGTCAAGGTCTCGAAATGGAGCAGGAAATCGTCGAAGGTTTCAGCTATGACAAGGGTTACAGCTCTCCATTCTTCGTCACCGATGTGAATCGTCAAGAAGCGATTTTTGATAAGCCGCTCATCCTCGTTACTGATAAGAAAATCTCTACTAATAACGAAATTCTGCCAATTCTCGAAAAAGTCATGCAATCTGGTCGCAAAGACCTTGTGATTATTGCCGAAGAAGTTAGCGGGGAAGCTCTCTCACTCCTCGTCTTGAATAAACTTAAGGGCGTCTTCAATACTCTCGTCTTGAAAGCTCCTGCCTTTGGTGACCGCCGTAAGGAAATCTTAGAAGACATCGCTGTCCTCACTGGTGCCACCGTTATCTCCGAGGAACGTGGCATGAAGCTCGAAGACGCTGATCTCGATCTCTTAGGTTCTGCCAAGAAAATTATCGCTACTAAGGACGAATCGACCATTATTAGTGGTAATGGTGATACTAAAGAAGTTAAGGCACGTATTGAGTTGATTAAATCTCAAGCCAACCTCGCTACCTCTGATTACGATCGTGAGCAATTCAATAAGCGTGCTGCTGCTCTACTTGGTAAGGTTGCGGTAATTAAGGTTGGTGGTGCTACCGAAACCGAAATTGACGAGAAAAAATATCGCGTCGATGATGCTGTGGCCGCCACGAAAGCTGCTCTGGATGAAGGAATTGTGGCTGGTGGTGGTGTCACTCTAGTCAATCTTGCGAACACCTTAGATGATTCGGATCTCGGTGCTAAGATTGTGAAGAACGCTCTTAAAGCGCCATTTATTCACATCACCGAAAATGCTGGTTTGAATTCTCAAGCTCTGCTTTCTGAAGTTGAAAAAGCTAAACCAGGCTTTGGTATTAACGTTATGCAGCCAGAAAAAGGCTTGCAAGATTTGAAGAAAGCCGGCGTGATTGACCCAGCTCGTGTCACTCGCGAAGCTGTCCAGAATGCCATTAGTATCTCGGCTACGGCTATTACTATGGGTGCCCTCATTGTCGATATTCCAGAAAAACCCGAACCAGAAGCCATGGGCGGAGGTATGTACTAAAAGTGGAGAAGTTATTTACTTTTTAAAAACACGCTCTAGGCCGCAAATCCGCGTCCCAAGGGGCGAACGGCCAAGCTTATGGTTTTTAAAATAGCAAATAACCTTCTCCTAGAAAAAACTATCGGTCATCCGATAGTTTTTTGTGAAATTCTTTTTAATTAGTTATCAGCTTTTTCAATGAGATAGAGTAATGCTTCTGCGCGCTCGGTTTCGTCAGTTAGACTTTTAGCGGTATCGTAGGCGGCGGTAATCATTTCTTTGTCACCGGTCGACTCGATCATTTGTTTGTAGACTTTGAATTTTTGATCAGGGTTGATTTTGATTTTATCCATCAATGGATAAAGATCTTGCAGCATTTGCTTCTTTACGTCTTCTAACTTGCTATCTTCATTTGCAGCTTCAGGGGTTACTGGAGCGGCAGCCTCGAGATTAATTGCTGGCGCTGCAGCTTCGGTATTCACTTCAGTAGCTACTTCTGTTGGTTTATCTGCTGGGGGTTCGGCACCTAGATTACTTAAATCCATAGCCGGGGCGGCAAAAGCATTTTCCGCACCTGTGTTTTCGGTTGGCTCCAAAATTGGGGCTGGACCTTGATTAGTTAAATCTTGCATGACTTGTGAGGCTCCATTATTTTCGAAAGTTGGGGCAGAATTAGCACTATTGCCGGTAATAGTTTCTGTTGGCACGCCAAATGTTGCGCTAGGGTCAAAAGCCGGCATTGCGCTATCGGCTGGTGGCACCGGAGGGATGCCGAATTGATTTTGTATTTGATTTAGGTCGGCGTTATTGCCATTATCTGTCCCTGATGCCAGATCCATACCCACCTCTCTTTTAATATTTTACTATTTAATTAACTACCAAGATTTTACCATAAACACGATGAAAAAACAATTTTAAAATTAGCTTTTTAAGATATTTAAATAAGTTTTTAATAAATTAATTTCAGTATTGTTTAATTCAACTTCAATTATCGAAGCGTTATTTATTCGTGATTTTCTAATTTTTTTCTGGCAAAGCTCTTCAATTTTTTTACTCACAATTGATAACAGGCGACCATGTGAAAGAATAATAATTTCGTCATTTCGATTTTCTTTATAGGTATCAACTAAGAAATCTAAAAACCTCTCCAGAATTTCACGTATATTTTCTCCATCGCCAAAGCGAATTTCTTGGTCACCAGCAATTTGTTTCTTGGCGATATTTTGCATCCCAGGATTATCTCGATCGTCGGTAAAAATTCCGTAGTCAATCTCTTTTAGGCGATCATCAATTATAATTT
>JABZKE010000071.1 GCA_015257445.1 Nanosynbacter sp.
TAAGAAAAGTTCATCGTAAGAAACGCCAATTAGGGCAAGTACGGCCAAAATGGCGGCTTCGGCATTTTCGCGGTTATGTTCGCCAGGAATTTGCAGTTGGTTAAGTAGAATGTTTAATTCTTCGAGATGGGTCTTGATTGGATAAGAGAATTTTTGACCCTTACTGAGTTCGCCGATAGTTTCGGAATAGAGATTGTTAGCATAATAGATGCAGGAATCTTCAGAAGTTTGGTTTAAGACGATATGAGATTTAGCATCGACGTAGTCGTCAAAATCGGGATGACGATCAAGGTGGTCAGGTTCGATACGTAAAACCACGGAAATGTGGGGAGATTTTTCGAGATCCCAGCACTGGAAGCTACTCATTTCGTAAACCACGATGTCTTTTTCGGTGATTTGATCGAGTTCGAGAATGGCGGGGTTGCCAATATTGCCGACCAGGTGGACATGCTCGAATTTTTCGGAGAATTCATGTAAAATTGAAGCGATAATCGAGCAAGTAGTTCCCTTGCCTTTAGTGCCGGTGACGCCGATAATCGGAGCTTTGACGTGACTAAAAAAGTAATTAGTGATAGTGGTCCAATTATTGATGAGGTGAGGTGATTTTTGTTTGGCTAGATAAAGTGGATGCACGGAAGGGCTACGAAAAACTAGATCAAAATTTTTTAGACCAAAAGAATCAAGTTCTTCATCGGTGAATTTTTCGAAAAAAGTAATTTCATCGTTTTTGAAATATTCGGCGACGGCGTTACCCTCCACCCCTTTACCTAAAACTGCAATTTTCATAAGTCTATTATAGCACTCTGGCAAAATTTAGTTTTAACTAGAAAACCAGGCAATTAGCCAGCTGGTTGATAATTTGTTTTTCGACGGAGCCAAACGGCAACCATGGCGTGGATACCGGAGCCGGCAAATTCACGAGCTAGTTCGACAATCAGAGGTTTACTAATTTGTTTAATAATATTTGGGAAATTATCATAAAATTCGACTTTTTCGGTCATAAAATAGTCATCGGTATAATAATCGGAAATCTGGCTGACGGTTTGAGCCCCCATTTGATAGCGACCGAGAGCGTAGGTCTTCACAGCTTCGATATCGGTGTCAGAAATCTCACCATTGAGAGCCTTAATCATTTCGAGCTGAATTAAGGTGAAGAGTTCTTCGGAAGTTTCGAGGTTAACTTCGCCGTCAAAATCCCAGGAAGAATAATGATTAGTGCTATTAATTCCACTGCCCATACCATAGACTAGGCCACGGCGACGAGCTTGGCCAAAAATGCGACTACTCATAGTGCCATTCAGTAGGTGATTAAGAGCGCCCATGGCTTGAGTTTCTTCGGTAGAAAGGCGTCTCGGAGTAATCATGGAAAAGCCAAAGGTGATATTGCTGGCGTCTTTTCGCTTAATCAGGACGGCATTAGATGAATGTAGTTCGTCGACAGGAATTTCGAAACGTTCACCTGGGCTTAATTCCCAGCTTTCGAGGTTGCGAATAATTTCTTTTTTACGATGTTTGGTCTGACCAGCGATAATAAATCGCATATTGTTCGCGGTATGGGTGCGACGGTAATGTTCGTTAATATCATCAAGGGTAATGTTATTAATAGTGGAAAGGCGTTCGCGTAGATTTAAGACGTTTTCGCCGATGGCTTTTTGGAGACGTGGCCAAAGTAGGCGGCCATAGTCATTCATATAGCCGGTGAGCTCGGCGCGGACGTTGCCTTTTTCACTCTTTAACTCTACTTCATTAAATTTTGGTGAAGTGATAGCAATGCGCTTAAGGTCTAAGATGCGGTCCCATTCAAAATCCGCACATTCGGTTTCGTAACAAACAGAATAGTCGGAAGTCCAGGCGTTATGATAGGCGCCGTTTTTGGTAAATTCCGCCTCGTAAGTGGATTCATCAGGGTATTTAGCGTTAGCGCCAAAACTGAGATGCTCAACAATGTGGGCAATCTCGTAAAGTTCGGGACTTTTAGCGAAGCGCATACCGCCACGAAATTGCACTTTCATGTTCATGACGGAAGCGCCGGGTACGTCAATCAAAAGACCTTTGGCACCATTCTTTAATTCGATTTCTTCAATGGAGTGTTTCATGTTTAACGGCGGCCGTGCTTTTTGTTTTGACGTTTAGCTTTTTTCTGTTTTTTGGCTTTATTGCGCTTTTCGCTGAGACTAGCGGATTTGGTTGGTTTTTGGGAGAATTCGCTATCGAGGTTCTTTTCACCAGCTTCGATAGTATTAACGCCGCGATTGGTGGCAGATTCGGCCATCTTGGTAAGTTCGGTGTCATATTCTTCCCCGTCGATCGTGTCGGTAGCGACAGCTTCTTGTGGGGTGATAGAAAGGAGAATCTTCAAAACTTCTTCGCGAAGATTCTTCTGGAGACCTTCGAAGAGTTTTTGAGATTCGGTGCGATATTCGACTAGCGGGTCACGCTGACCAATCGAGCGCCAGTGGATACCTTCACGGAGGTATTGCATGTTTTCGAGGTGTTGCATCCAGAGAGCGTCGAGGACCTTGAGATAGACTTCGCGTTCAATTCTGCGCATGACGTCGGCGCCAAATTCGAGCTCTTTGGTGGCGTAAGCTTCTTTGACGGCAAGAGTGGCAAGCTTGGCACGCTCTTCTTCTTTGCGCTTGAAACCGATTTCAATAATTAAGTCGCGATCAAGATCAAAAACAGATTGGAATTCTTTGATGAAGTTACGATTCACACGGATGCTTTCGGCGGTTAAGTCAGCGACAGCTTCCTTGATGAGGCGATTAATTTCGTCAGAGATATTTGCCCCTTCGAGAATTCGACGGCGCATGAGATAGACGATACGACGATGGCGGTTGATGACGTTATCATACTGTACCACGTTTTTACGGGAATCGAAATTGAAACCTTCGATACGCTTCTGAGCCGCTTCGAGCATCTTAGTGACACTGCGATTTTGAATTGGAGTGTCTTCATCAATGCCAATACGGTTAAGTAAGGCGCCAATTTGATTGCCTTGGAAAATGCGCATAAGATCATCTTCGCAAGAGACAAAGAATTGAGTGATGCCTGGGTCGCCTTGACGACCACCACGGCCACGGAGCTGATTATCGACGCGACGGCTATCGTGACGTTCGGAGCCGATCACTACGAGACCACCAAGTTCTTTGACTTCATCGATAAGCTTAATATCGGTACCACGACCAGCCATATTGGTGGCAAGAGTGATAGCGCCTTTTTGGCCAGCTTTTTCCACGATGGCAGCTTCACGCTCATTATTCTTCGCGTTAAGTAGTTCGTAAGAGAGTCCGGCTTCGTCGAGATATTTAGCGATCAATTCGTTCTTCACGATACTGGCGGAGCCAATCAAAACTGGTTGACCTTTTTCGTGGAATTTCTTTACTTCTTCGACGATAGCACGAAGTTTACCAGCTTCGGTGCGGAAAATTAGATCGTCTTTATCGATACGGATAATTGGGCGGTTAGGTGG
>JABZKE010000001.1 GCA_015257445.1 Nanosynbacter sp.
ATTACTAATCAAAAAATCACCGCTGATCAGGCCCTCGAATATTACCTTGAAACTGTCAAAAATCTTGATCTTTCGGAGCGTGAAATCGAAGACCTTATCACTATCGGTAAGACCGAATTGCTTCAAAGTATCGAGTATTTCCACGACATTCTCTTTGACGAGCATGCTAAAGCCGAAGTTTCATTTAGTCATGAAAAACTTTCCTTTGAAGGCGTCCCTATCACCGGTACTATCGATCACCTCACTATCGACGAGCAGAATAAGACAATTCGCATCTACGATTTCAAAACCTCAACTGGTATGCAAGAAAAGGATACCTGGAAAAATAACAAAAAACTTTTCATCTACACTATTCAGCTGCTTTTCTATTACTATCTTGTCACTACTTCGCCAACCTATAAGAATTACACGGTCGAATCTATGAGCCTACTTTTCGTTCTTCCAAGCTATAAAAACGTCAAGCCAGGCGAGCCGGGTGAATTCTTCGAAAAAACCATCACTAAATCCGAAATCGCTGAATTTGATCTCAACATTCCGAAACTCATTCACGCTATCCGGCATCAACTAGATACCTTGGATTTCTTAAATACCGAATCCTTTGCCTGTAAACCAGTCGGATACACTACCAAGAAAGCTGAGATTATCGACTTCGCCAACCAGCTCATCGCCGACTATGATAAAATTAAAGAGTAATGTATCAAAATTTTTCAGAATTTCTCCAAAATAAAAGCAAAATCTGCGTCATTCAAGCCGAAAATCCCGACGGTGATTCCTTAGGTTCCAGCTTAGCCCTGGAAGCACTCCTTGAAGACAAAGAAGTTTCACTTTATTGCCCGGTCAATGTGCCAAAATATCTCCGTTATTTTTCCGGCTGGGAACGCATTGATCAAAATTTTGATTACCACGCGGACGGTTATATCATTGTCGATACCGCCGCCACTATTCTTCTTAGCAAACTACTTGATGATTTGGTGATTCGCAATATTCTCTACACCAAACCAATTTTCGTCATCGACCATCACGAAACTGCCGACGATTTAGATTTTCCGCATCAAAGCATCATCGAACATTTGCCGTCTTGTACTAATCTGATTTATAAAATCGCTATCGATCAGAATATTAAAATTAATCAATCCGCCGCCGAAAATATCTTCCAAGGTCTACTTTCCGATACTCTTGGACTCACCACTGCAGGCGTCACCGCTGATACTTTCCGCGTCGCCGCCCACCTCACCGAACTTGGTGCTGACATCAATAAGCTCGAAGAAAATCGCAAAGAATACATGAAAAAGTCGCGACGTATTCTCGATTATAAGGCCGACCTCATTAAGCGCATCGAATATAGCCTCGATGATAAGCTTTCCACCATCCATATTCCTTGGTCTGATATTACAGAATTTTCTGATGAGTATAATCCAAACGCGCTCATCCTCGAAGAGATGAAGATGGTCGAAGGCGTCGAAGTCGCCGTGGCCATTAAAACATATCCAGACGGCAAAGTCACTGGCAAAATTCGTACCTCGAAGCCAATCGCTGATAAGGTCGCTGGTTATTTTGGTGGCGGTGGTCACCCATTTGCCGCTGGCTTTCGCACTTATGACACCACTTATGATGACGTATTACGTGACTTAGTTTTCTGTTGTAATGATTTACTTTTTAAATCTGAAGAAACTAATTAATCGAGAAATATCATGACTAAACTTCACTTATTTAATACCAAAACTCGCAAAATCGAAGAGTTCATTCCTCAAAATCCAGAAAATGTCAAAATCTATACCTGTGGACCTACTGTCTACAGTTTCGCACACATTGGGAATTTTGCTAGCTACATCTATTGGGATTTATTAGTCCGCACTCTCAAGATTAACCACCTAACCTCGCACCGTATTATTAATATTACCGACGTTGGGCATCTCGCATCTGATGCGGATGACGGGGAAGATAAGCTGGAAAAAGGTGCCAAGCGTGAGAATAAAACTGTCTGGGAAATCGCCAAATTTTATGAAGCAGCCTTCATTCAAGATTTTAATGCTCTAAATTTATTACCACCTACCAAGTTCTGCCGCGCCACCGACTACATTCAAGAAGATCTTGAAGTGATTAACACCTTAATTGAGCGTGGCTACACCTACGAAACTTCCGATGGGATTTATTTTGATACCAGTAAATTTGCTACCTATGCTGATTTTGCTAGACTTGATCTAGATAACCTACGTGCTGGCGCCCGCGTCGATTTTAATTCCGAAAAACGCAATATTTCTGATTTTGCTATCTGGAAATTTATTAAACCTGGCGAAGATCATGCCATGCAGTGGGATTTTCAAGGCAAAAAAGGCTACCCAGGCTGGCATCTTGAATGCTCCACCATCTCACATTTTGAATTAGGTGAGCCCCTCGACATTCATGCCGGCGGCATCGATCACATTCCGATTCATCACACCAATGAAATCGCCCAATCGGAAGCTGCTTTTGGTAAAACTATGGCTAATTACTGGCTCCACGCCAATTTCATCACCATTGATAATCAAAAAATTAGCAAATCCCTTGGCAATACTTATTCAATTCAAGATCTAAAAGACCGCGGCTTCTCACCACTCGACTTTAAGCTCTGGATTTTGCAAGGACATTATCAATCCGAACGAAATTTCACTTTCGAAGGCCTTGCGGCTGCCAAAAATCGACGCCTACATTGGCTAAATCGCCTTGCGAAAACCCTGCAGGAAACTGCTACCATCGAAAATCAAGCTGCTCTTCTTGCTAAGATTCAACAAGTTCACTATCAAACTACGGAATTACAAGAAAAACTCATCACCATCATTAATCAGAACCTTAACTCCGCTGAGGTCTTTGCTGAAATTGATCAAAATGAATTAAGTTTAGATGATTGGCGTTTTGTCGATGAATTATTCGGACTTCGTTTCTTCGATTGTCTTATTCTGCCATCAAACGAAATTCAAACGCTTATTAAAGAGCGCGCCGAAGCTAAACTAAATAAAGATTACGCCAAGGCCGACCAGATTCGTGAAGATTTAAAGGCCCATAATTTTAGTATTTTAGACACCAATCAAACCAGTTTCTGGCAATATCTTGAAGCACCAATGATATAATCAAACAAAGGAGTATATGTCACGCACAATTGATATCGATACAAAAACATTTGTCCGCTTTTGGCTAGTCTTAATCGCTTTTGCCGCAGCCGGAATTTTTATCATTAAAGCCGCCGGTGGTCTAATCATCGTCGGAATTTCTGCTTTCCTAGCAATCTCTCTCCATCCGCTCGCCAAGCAAATCGATAAGATTGATAAACGCAAAAGTCGCCCCGGACTTTCTTCCGCATTGGCAGTCTTTACTATCGCTCTGGCTTTTACCATCATTGTGGGCGTGATTGGCCCGGTTATTGTCGAGCAAGTTTCTAATTTTCTTGCTACCGCCCCAGCTAAAATTTCCGAAGTTATCGATCACTTAGATATTAATGGTATTGGCAATTATTTTGGAATCCCCAATCTCCAAGATAGTTTAACTTCCGGTATTAAAAGTTTCAGTAGTACGATGCTCGGAAATATTAGCAATATTGCCGTCGGCAGTATTGGCGCCATTAGCAATATCATCACTAGCGTAATTCTTACCATTGTGCTCACCATTCTCTTCATGCTTGAAGGCCCGACTATGATGCAAGATTTTTGGCGCGTCATGGCAGTCAAAGACAAAAAATCCGCCCACGTCTGGCAGCGCGTCACTACCCGTATGGGTAATGTAGTAGCGGCCTATGTTTCATCCCAAGTCTTTATCGCCCTCCTCGACGGTCTCATGACTATGCTCGGCGTTTTTGTCATCACTCTCATCTTCAATCTTCCAGTTACACTCGCGGTACCTCTCGGCCTCATTTCCTTCCTCTTCTTCCTCATTCCAATGTTTGGCCCGGTCATCGGCTGTATCCTGAATACCACTCTACTTTTCATCAACACCCCAGGCGCCGCTATCGCTTTCTTCATTTTCTATCTCATCTATCAGCAGATTGAAAATAACATCATCGGTCCACGTATCCAGGGCAAAGGACTCAATCTTCCTCCGCTCGCCATCTTAATTTCGATTACTATTGGTATGTATGCTTTTGGTTTGATTGGCTGTATTGTGGCAATCCCTATCGCTGGCTGCATTAAAATTCTTTTCGAAGAAGCCGCCAATATTCGCGCCGCGCTCGATGACGAAAAATAATTAAAATCCTAGGTCTAGTCCAAGATTAAAAAATGAATCATCCTGATTCGCTTGACTAGTCATCCAAAATTTCACATAATTAATAAGCACTTAAAAAGGAAAAATTACTATGGAACAAGTTTTACCATTTCTTGAAGGAATGTTTTATATTGCAACTACCGATGGCGATCAGCCACATCTTCGCATTTTTGATGCTGCTGGCATTCTCGACGGCCATCTTTATATTGGTACCAAATCCAATAAACAAGTTTACGCTCAAATCGAAAAAAATCCTAAGGTCGAAATTTACGTCTTTAGCAACGAACTTGGCCTCATGCGTTTCATCGCTGAAGCTAAAACTGTTGCCGACAAAGAACTAAACCAAAAGGCTTACGAATCCACCGGCAAAACTTACGACGAAACCTCTGCCGCTATCGAGCTCACCAATGTTCGTGGCTCCATCAAAACTAAAGACGGTGAAACCGTAGAACTTAATTTCTAAGATGGACAAGCAAGTTAGAAAACGAAATCTCTTAATTTACTTCACCGCGATTTCGGCTGGGATCCTTCTGATTTCCAACTTAGCTGCGACTAAGCTTTGGGACCTCTTTGGTATTCCAGTCGACGGAGGGGTAATTAGCTTTCCAATTTCCTATATCCTCGGTGATATTATCATTGAATTTTACGGCCAAAAAACCGCCAAGCACATCATTCTTGGCAGCCTCCTCGTCAATATCATTGCTGCGCTCACTTTTTGGATTATCATCGCCCTGCCACCATTCGCTGGTACGGAAGGCATGCAAGAATCAATTGCCAATGTCCTAGGTTTTGCGCCACGTATTATTATTGGTTCACTCACTGCCTACCTGTTTTCACAGTTTTCCAACAACTACATCTTCGAAAAGATTAAGCAAAAGACTGGTCAAAAACTCTTCATCGTCCGCGCCCTCACCTCTTCTTTTGTCGCACATTTTTTCGATACTTTAGTCTTTGAAATTGTCGCCTTCCTCGGCGTCTTGGCTTTTTCCGATTTTCTAAATCAAGCCATCTTCGCTTACATTATAGGCATCGGTATCGAAATCGTCTTGTCCCCAGTCGAAATCTTAATCGTAAAAAATCTCCGCAAATACATTCCAGCCCATAAAGTTGAAATCGCAAAAATCGCGGACCAAGCGACTGAAAAATAGGAAATCATGACGACTTCTGGTTTTTCTTTCGAAATTAATCAACGCATCCCAGGCAAGCTCGGCCGCGCCGGAACTATTCATACCCCACACGGCGACATTAAGACTCCAGCCTTTATGGCGGTCGGCACCACCGGGGCCATTCGCTTTCTTTCACCAGAAGAACTTCATCAGACCAAAGCTCAAGCCATGCTCAGTAATGGTTACCACCTTCGTCGCAAATCACACGAAATTGCGGAAGCTGGCGGTTTAGCCAACTGGTCAAATTGGCATGGGCCGACCCTCACCGATTCTGGTGGCTTCCAAGTCATGTCACTCGGTTCTGGCCTTGGCAAAGTCGTCTCTATGGAGCGCGAGCGTGGTGTAGTTAATACCGCCCACCAAGAACGCCTCGCCCATGTCACTGAAGATGGGGTTAATTTCCGTGACCCTTTCGATGGACAACCAGATTTTATCGGCCCGGAAGAATCTATGCAAATTCAATGTCGCATCGGCGCCGACATTCACATGGCCTTTGATGAACTTACTTCCTTAGCCGACAGCTACGAATATAATGTTGTGGCTCTCGCCCGCACCGAGCGTTGGGCCAAACGTAGTCTCGACGAGCATTTTAAATTACGTGACTCACTCGGCTACCGTCAAAGCCTTTATGGAGTTCTACAGGGTGGTCGCTGGGAAGATTTAAGGCGCAGTACGGCCAAAAAATTTGGCAAAATGCCATTTGATGGCTATGGTCTTGGTGGCGCCTTTCTTAAGGAAGACCTCGGTGAAATTTTACGTTGGTGTAATGAGGAATTACCTGAAAACAAACCTCGTCACCTACTGGGACTTTCCCATCCGGACGATATTTTAATTGGTACCGAAATGGGTGCCGACACTTTCGACTGTGTCGCACCGACCCGCGAAGCTCGCCACGGTAAAATCTACACCAAATATGGCGACATCAATCTGCGTAAGTTTAAGGATAGTAATGAATTACTTGATGCCCACTGTGACTGTACTACCTGTAGAGCTGGTTGGACCAGAGGACAATTGCGTGCGCTTTGGAAATCTGGTGACCCAGAACTCAAGCGTCAATATTACAATCTTGCTACCGCCCATAATTTACGCTTCATCATTCGCCTCACCGAACAAATTCGTGAAAGTATTTTAAATCAGACTTTTGCTGAATTTAAAAAACAATTTTTACATGATTATTATCAAAAATAAGAACCATAATCGTGATAAAATAGATTAGTGGAAAATAAAGTTTCATTCTTCAAAAGATATCCAATCGTCAAAGATTTTGTTAATTTAATTGTTTTTGTCGCCTGCGTCATTCTTGGCACGATGTTCCTAAATGCCTACGTTTTTCGTTCCTATAACGTCGTAGGGCACTCCATGGACTACACTCTAAGCGAAAATGACCGCTTAATTGTCAATCGTCTAGCTGTCAGTATGAGCCATCTATCGGGAAAAGAATACGTACCAGAACGTGGACAAATCATCGTCTTTCTCAATGGTGAGTCCAGTGGTAAGCTCACTTGTAATGTCGACTCTACCATTAAAGACCAATATATCATCAAACGTGTTATTGCTTTTCCAGGTGAACGCGTTGTGGTGAAAGACGGTAAAATCACGGTTTATAACGACCAGAACCCTAATGGCTTCGATCCAGATACTGCTACTAGAAAATCCGCTACCGATGGACCAAAGGCCAACACTTCTGGCGAAGTCGATATCACAGTACCAGATGGTGAAATTTTCGTAGTTGGAGATAATCGTGAAGGCACCCATTCCTACGATTCTCGTTATGGCCTTGGCACTATTCCGTATTGTCGCATTATCGGACCAGTTCTCATGCGACTTTATCCCTTCGATCACATTCGTTTATTTTAATAATAAGGTATAATATTTTATATGGCAGATTATGTAATCATCCGACGTGGCCGCAACATTCTGAGTACAATCTTACATGTGCTACTCAATTTAGTACTTGCAATTGCCACTATTTTCTTAAACCTTGCCACGGCAAGTTTTCTCCCGGGCTGCGTATTAGTATTGCTCTCTAAATGGCGTATGTTCGCCGTGCGTCCACGCTATCTATTTATTAATATAAAATCCAACCTAGTCGACCTCATCATGGGTTTTTCTTTCGTATTTCTCGCCTACTGTGCTGGAAATATCTTAAGCCCATTGCATTACGTATTAACGGCTCTCTATTCACTCTGGCTCATTGTTCTCAAGCCAATGTCTTCTAACTTCGCCACCAAACTCCAGGCGCTTCTCGCAGTATTTTTCGGCAGTACCGCCATCACCCTAATGGTAGCTAGTAGTAGCTCCGGTCTCACCGTCCTATTAAACTTTATCCTCGGTTTTGCCGTAGCACGCCACGTCTTGGTACAAAGTGAAGACACCGAATATAGTTTAATCACCTTGATTTCTGGTCTAATTTTTGCCGAGATTTCCTGGTTAGCCGAATTCTGGCTCATCGTCTATTCTTTCAAGGCCTTCGGTCTGATCATTCCACAAATCTCCATTATTCTGACGATCTTAGCGTTCCTCGCCGGCCTACTTTATCAAAACGCCAGTCAAAATGACCAGAAAATTGAAAAGAAAGATATTCTCATACCTACTATTTTTGCTATTTCCGTAATCCTGATAATCGTGCTGTGGTTTAGTAAACCGCTATTTAATGTCTAATCTTACGTTTTAAGGAGGTAAAAAATGAACGAAGATAAAAGTAATTATGAGCCAAAAGACTCAACCGAATTAGAAGAAGTAAAAAACATGTCTGAATCAGAAGATCTCGAATCTACCGATTCATCTGTGAGTTCAACCGAAGAGTCAGAAACTACCGACACCTCAGAACAGTCCGAAACTTCAGAACGATCCAAAAACGAAGTTGAAGTTGAAGCCGAAACAGATTCCGAGGCCGAAGACGAATCTGAAGCTGAAGATAAATCTGAATCTAAAACCGAATCTAAAGATGAATTGGAAACTGAATCTAAAGACGAAGTAGAAACCACCGACCAAAATAATTCTGACGATGACGCAAAAGCCGAAGAGTCTACGGAATCGAAAAACGAAAAGAAATCTAAAACCAAAACTGGCAAAAATCATTTTGCTACCTTCGCTAGTCTCGTAGCCATCGCCTTATCAGGCACCGCGCTTTATTATGCTTACAACCATCCTACTACTTCAATTTTCCACAGTAGTAATTCGGCCAACAATAACGCCGCTACCTTTGCCGAAGGTTCAATTTCTGAAATTGCCAATTCCGTCTCGAAAAGTGTAGTTTCGATCATCACCAACACTAGCACCACCGGTTCTTTCTTTACCGGTCAAGTTTCCCAGGCTGCCGGTACCGGCTTTATCATCAGTAGCGATGGTTATATCGCCACCAATAAGCACGTCGTTGCTAATGCTACCAAAATTGGCGTCATCCTCGACGATGGCTCGACTTATGAAGGTGTCGAACTTATCGGCACCGACCCAATCAATGACTTTGCTATTATCAAGATTAAAGACGTCAAAGATCTTACGCCAATCAAAATTGGAGACAGCAAAACCACTAACATCGGCCAGCAAGTTGTAGCTATCGGTAATGCGCTTGGTACCTACCAAAACTCCGTGACCTCCGGCATCATCTCTGGTAAAGGTCGTAGTCTCACCGCCTCCGATTCTTCTCGCACCACCTATGAAACCCTTTCCGATATGATTCAAACCGATGCCGCTATTAATGGCGGTAACTCTGGTGGACCACTGGTTAATGCTGCTGGCGAAGTAATTGGCATTAACACCGCCTATGCTAGCCAAGGAAATAACGTTGGCTTCGCTATCCCTATCAATAGCGTCAAGGGAATTATGGCTGGCGTCCTCAAAGATGGTAAATTCGAACGCGCCGTATTAGGTGTCCGCTACCAAACCATCACCCCGCTTATTGCCAAAGAAAAGAAACTTGATGTTACGGCTGGTGCCTACGTCAAAGGCTCAAACAATGCTTCCGCCGTCATTAAGGGTAGTGCTGGCGACAAGGCTGGTATCAAAGATGGCGACATTATTACTGCCGTTAATGGCACCAAAATCGGCACTGCCGGCTCTCTTGGTAGCTTAATTGGTGAATACGCCGTCGGTAATACGGTCAAACTCGAAGTCTATCGTGACAAAAAATACATTCAACTTGAAGTTAAACTTGAAGCTTATGACGCCGATAGCGCCAAAGTTACCACCAACAAAAAGTCTGACGACGACGAAGAATAAAATCAAAAAATAACCCTCCGGGGTTATTTTTTCTAGGACTATTTTTCCTAGGATTATTTTTTATCCCAGGATTTTCACCCATCATAGATGCTTTATTTATTTTAACTAAAAATTCCACCAAAAATTATTTAAGCTTATCCACCGGATAGAAAAATCCTAAAATTAAATCTTTCTTTAAGCCTAATTCAAAGCCCAACTTTTCCGCATATTCAATAATTTTTTGTTGCTGGCTCATATCTGATTCTATAATCACATAATTAGTTTCCAGTTCCGCCTGAATTTCTGTCTCCGAGAGCTCCTCCGGGTTTTTAATGCTGAAGAAATTTCGCTTAATCTGATCGAGCAAACGATAAATCTGCGCCAAGCCATCCTTATCCGCATAAAGCGCTAGTTTTGGTTCGTACTGCAATTCTGGCGATTGCCACTCCCAAGATTCATCCACGTATGGTAAATTTGCCACAATAATCTCTGGGCGAATCTTCAAGCGTAAAATCGTCGAAAGAAGGTCTGATTTGTAAAATTTAATATTTTTTACCCCTAATTTATCCCGGTTAATTCGCGCCACCGTCAAAGCATCTTTCGAAATATCGAGGCCAATCACCTGGCTATTTGCGCATTCCAAAGCTACGGAAAGACCAATGCAGCCCGACCCCGTTCCCACATCTACAATTGTCACCGGCTTTTTTGAAGTTGTCTGCTCTCCGCTATTAAATTTTCCATCAATGATACGATAATAAAGTTTTCCCGCCAGCTCCGC
Organism: Nanosynbacter sp.; assembly: GCA_015257445.1. Classification (GTDB taxonomy): domain Bacteria; phylum Patescibacteriota; class Saccharimonadia; order Saccharimonadales; family Saccharimonadaceae; genus Nanosyncoccus. The sequence continues at coordinate 10,378 of JABZKE010000001.1, forward strand.
CGCCAGTTCTGTTTCTGGACGGGGAATTAAAACATTTTGATTCACCAAAAAAGGTCGCCCCATAAACCATTTCACCCCTAGAATATAGGCCAGTGGCACCTTGTTCGCGCGCAAAGCCACCATCTGATCAGCTTTCTTACGCGCTTCATCAGAAATTTTATCCGCCCCGTGAGTTACAAAAAAACTGCGGTCTTGCACATCCATCGAGACCGCCAAAATAATCTCCGCCTCAGTCGGATTGATAATCTGCTTCGAAACATCCAGCCAGCTTTTTACCGTGGTTGCCATTTTCTCCTTAAAATTCTATTCAGCGATGCCGTTTTCCGTACGAATTACATCGAGCTCACACTTCTTCAATTCTGAGATAATATCGTCAATATCACCGTCCATTACTGCATTTACATTTGATCTGGAATAATGAATGCGATGGTCTGTTACACGATCTTGTGGGAAATTATAAGTACGAATTTTCTCTGAACGATCACCTGTACCAATCAAATTCTTACGTGCCGCCGAAGCATTTTTCGCCGCCTCCGCACGTTGAATATCGTTTAGGCGTGTACGTAGTACCATCATGGCACGCTCCTTATTTTGACGGAGAGAGCGCTCATCTTGCATTGCCACCATAATTCCGGTCGGCAAATGCGTAATACGAATAGCCGAGTTAGTCGTGTTCACTGATTGGCCACCATGTCCACCCGCGTGGAAAATATCTATTCGTAAATCTTTTTCATCAATTACAATTTCCGACTCTTCTACCTCTGGTAAGGCCACCACTGTCACCGTAGAAGTATGAATGCGACCTTGCGATTCTGTGACTGGCACACGCTGTACACGATGCACGCCACCTTCAAATTTCATCGTCCCGAAAGGAGTGTCTCCGTCCATTTTGAAGACCACTTCTTTTACCCCACCGGTTTCATTAAGGCTTTCGTTCATTAGCTCCACCTTAAAACCGTGTTTTTCCGCATAACGCAAATACATGCGGTAAAGCTCAGCCGCAAACAACGAAGCCTCGTCGCCGCCGGCCCCGGCGCGAATTTCCATAATCACTGGTTTGTCATCATCCGGATCGCGCGGAATTAGCTTATCATCAAGTTGCCTGGTTAAATCAGTGATTTTTTCGGTAAGTTCCTGAATTTCCAGCTTTGCTATCTCGCCAAGTTCAGGATCTGAAACAATCGCTTCGTCATCCTTAACTTGTTGCTCAGCGCGAGAAATTTCATTTTTTAAATCCAAAATTGATTCGACCTCTGCCTTCCTCTTCGATTTTGCCGCAAAATCATTCTCGAGGTAAGCCTTCGGATTTTCCAAGAATTGATTAAGTTGAGTTAATTCCAACTCTAAACTTTTGATTTTTTCGTCCATATTAGATTAATTATATAATATCCTTCTCAAGATTCCAATCAATAAACCCAACTTCCAAACCTTATATGCTTAATTGACAAAATAAGCTAATTATGCTACAATATATACATTTATGGATTTAATCCATCGTACATTAATATCGTTTTCGTTTGTTTTGTCTAATGCTTGGCAGCGTAGGGTATATAATCTTGTATCTCCTGCGCTGCTAAGCAGCAAATAGCCCCTGTTTGTATTGGCCCTCACTGAGTCTTATCAAAGAAAGGAGATTTGCGCTATGACAAATCAAACAATTAACGCTAGAAACCTTGTTACTGAATACTTAAGAAACATTGAGTTGCCATCTGACTTTGACTTGCCATTTCTTGGTACTGAAAACCTTGGAAATCTAGCAGGGTATTATCTGACTAAAGAAACGATGATCGCTTGTGTAACCGGTTCTCCTCAGTCTGAAATGGATATTTCTAAAAATGAGTTAAATCAATTAGACCAAGAGCAAGATGAGGCCTTCAATTCCGTCCAGATCATTCTGACAGCCATGAAACAGGCAGAGTCAAAACCTCTTTTTGCCACTACTCGCTCTGATCGATGGTTCAATGACGGTGATGAAGTGGTATGTTTTACCCAAGATGACGGCGATGAATCTTTACTAAAAAAGAATGCTTTTGTTACTGGTAAGGTAGTTGCCGGCTGCAAGCATCACGAAGGCTATGTTTCTGTTCTCGCCAATGAAAAAGTTCACACTGGTGACAATCAGAGTGGCCACGGACTAAGCTTCGACACACGTGACCCACGTATCATGAAGGTCAGAGATTATAACTACCTCAAGAATCACCCAGATTATCTTAAGATGTGGATAACTAGCTATCCCGACCTACTTCAGTTTAATCCTGAACCAATGCTTCAGGCTTTCGCTGAGCAATAATGGTAATTTAGTGTTAAGAAAAACGAAAATACCTCCTAATTATAGGGGGTATTTTCTTTTTCCGATTTATTCTTGAGTTTTACTAAGCCAATCAGCCCATGTTATTCCATCGGTTCTTTTATAACTCTCTGGGTTGCTGAATATGTCGTTAAGTGTTCGTTGACTATCTCGTTGAACTATTTGAAAACCCTCTAAGAAAGTTCTATAATCGTCAGCCGTCCAGCCACTAAAAGTTTGATGACTTTTTTCATTTGGTGCACCAGTATCCATATCCTTTTTTTCTACTTCTATTGCCATATATTTGTTAGCATCATTAGGATATGTTTTTATGCTGTCGGATATTACTTCATCAGAAGTCCCTTTGATTTTAAGTATCCTACATAGCGATAATAGGGCGACATCACCATCATGGAAGGCTAAATTGATAGCCTTTTTTTCTTGAGGTGTTAAATTATTTTCTGCATCATCAGTCAGATACACATCTGGTGTTTCACCAAAGAGTATCTCTATCCTCGAATTCATCTCGTTAATACGCGGGTCTATTTTGTCATCTCTAGCCCACTTTTCAGCTAAAATACCGCGAGCTAATTGATATGCCGTCATAGTGGATTGAATACCATGTGCCCTTTCAAATTTCCCATGCCCGCTCGATTCATCCACTAAATTTGTCTTATGAACAAAATTCTCTCCGGATAAATTGAAATTAGGGTTATCAAATATCTCGTATACCGCTCTTGAAGTTCTTCCGTTGCCGTCAGCAAAAAGATGTAAATTATTAACCGTATAATATGCGAGGGTTGCTCTATAATGATTATCTTTTATTCCTTTTAATGACTCCGTAATATCATTCAAGATAATCCCCTGAACCTTTCGAGATGGAGCCATATGCTCACCGACTTGTATATTACTCCTTACGCCGCGTTCAGATCTATCAACCCCACGCAAAATACCATTGAGCGTCATAAGGTATTTATAAGCACCATCACGATTTAACTCCTGTATTCTATTATCAAAAGCTTCCTCATTTTGACGTAATTCAGTTATCTTTGATAACTCCATTAGTCTCTGAGCTTTCTCACCGTTACTTCGATGTCGAAGCTCATTTTCGTTGGTTTGCTCTATTTTATTACCTGGAAATGGTATATCCTTAAGAGCATCAAATTTTGCACTCTGATCATTGCTGTTTGACTGTTCGTAATTTTGTACATACTCCGACATAGGATACCTCTTTATTTATTATTATAATAATACCCCTAGATAGACCCATATGTAAAGTTGACTATATAAGAAACACTGTAGGATGTTATTTCAATTTATAAAATTTCATGGTGGAGCAAATTTTTACCAGGTATCAACCGTCCAGCATATTGGCATCCAGGGTAAACTTGAAGAAATGCTATAATAAAGCTATGGAAACACTTAGGACAAGATCTTTTGAGGATGACACTAATTTAAATAACGAACAAAAACAACGAGATTTTAGAAAAACTTTTGGACAAAAGGTGGTAGAAATCTTTGAAACCACATCAGCCTTGGAAGATGAAAATACGAAAAAACAAAAAGAATATATAAAAAGTATTCAAGAGGAGAGGGCACTTCTCAAAACACTCGATTCCGAACAAAGTTACTTTCAAGATTACATCTTTTATATGGCAATCGAGGGAAATCCAAAGGCAAGCCAATTTATAAAAAATATACCAGGTTTAGATATGAGCAAGCCACTGGTGGCTCAATTACTAGAAAAAACCGAGAACGGTTCACAAAAAGTCTCAGATGAAACCCTAGGCAATATCTTAGAATTTTATCAAAGCATTCTAAAGAAAGAAGAGGGCGTATTCGCAGAAAAAATGGAGAATATGCAGTCTAACTACGAATCTGGCCTAAAAAGCAAAGTCGAATCTGGGAAATTACCCCAAGCATTATATGAGAATTATGAAAGAACAAAAACAAAAAATAATGGTTCCATAATTAGTTCAGCTAGATTATTTGATCTAAGACCGGTAATAGAAGATGGGGAAAAGAGATTTGAGCCACCATCAGCTGCAGCATACATAGAACATCGTGGAGTCAACAATAAGGGAGAACTAATTGATTCTGGAGATACCAGAAAAATACTTTATAAAAGGTTCTTCTTGGACCTACAGCAAGAGAATATTCTGGGTTCTTTTGAAAATATGATAAGCCACGAGTTGACACACGTAATTGCTGGAACAGAGTCCTCTTTTAATTTATTACCCAGTAAGAGCGGAAGCGTAGATATACCCTCATGGAAAATGGATATTGAGAGCAAGATTACAATGGCTTTCAGGGAAGGTATGACCGAGGCTATAGGCCAAATGATGATGGATCCTAGCTCGGAAGCCGAAAACCATGACTTACGGTATTATCTCAATAGTAAAACTGGCGCATATCCAGGTGATAGAGAATTTTTAGCAAAACTAATAGACATAGACGATAGATACAGAAGTGAAAATAAAAATCAGGACGAAGAAGCATCACTAGAAAAGCTTTTTCTAGAAGCATATGCCGAAACCGATGGAGATAAATATGTAAATACACTAAGGGATCGACTTTACTTCATTTTCAATAACTGGGAAGACGTCGTGAGAGATGAAGATTTTCCAGATACTCTACCAATAAAAGACATGGGTAGAAGTTGGGAAAATGCTTTTGATCTTTATTTAGGCGAATTGCAATTAAAATATGCAAAAATAGAGAGATGATAATCAATATATATTTTTGGTGACTTATTAGCGTGTTTTTGTTACAAAAAAATAGCCCTCTATACTAACGAGGGGTTTAACAGGCATTTATAGATTACAAAATAGATAAAAATAATTCTATAAGCCGTTTTGGTGGATCTTACTGGGCTCGAACCAGTGACCTTACGAATGTGAATCGTACGCTCTAGCCAACTGAGCTAAAGATCCATGACTTCTCTATTATAATATATCTTTTCACTTTTCACAAAAAAATAAGGCCAAATGGCCTTATTTTAAACTTAAGCTTCAGCTTTTTCTGCTTTTTTCTCAGCTTCTTTCATCTGCTTAGCAGCTTTGTTGGCGAGAGCCTGTTTCAAAGCTTCTGCCTTCATAGCACGAGCTTTGAAGCGGTCAACGCGACCTTCGGTATCGATAATCTTCTCTTCACCAGTAAAGAATGGGTGAGAAGCCGAAGAAATCTGAACCTTCACGAGTGGATATTCATTTCCATCGGTCCACTTGATAGTCTCTTCGCTCTTAGCGGTAGACTTAGTCAAGAAAGAAAAGTTCGCAGCGTCATCAGCAAAAACCACAAAGCGATAATCTTTTGGATGCAATTCTTGTTTACTCATAATTAGTCACCATTTTATCAGATACTCGCGGTTTTTTCAATAGGGAATTAGCTTTACAGATTCCACCTCTTATGTTAAGATAGAAAAGTAATTAATTTAATGAAACAGCTTCATCCGTTTTCCTGAAGACAAGATGAAGTGAAGGGAAAGGAAAACATGTCCAAGACTATCGACATGAAAGAACTCCTCGAAGCAGGAGCTCACTTTGGTCACAAGACCTCACGTTGGCACCCAAAAATGGCCCCATACATCCATAGTAAGCGCCAAGACACTCACATTATTAATCTTGAAAAGACCGTAGCTGGCCTCGAAGAAGCTCTCGCTCTTACCAAGAAAATCGCTAAAGACGGCAAGAAAATTCTTTTCGTTGGCACCAAAAAGCAACTCAAAGCCATCGTTAAAGAAGCTGCTGAATCTGTCGACATGCCATACGTTACCGAACGCTGGGTTGGTGGTACTCTTACCAACGTCGAAACCGTTAACCGCCAAATCAAGAAGGTTAAGGATCTCGAACGCCGCATGAAGACTGGTGAACTCGAAGCTCGTTATTCTAAGCTCGAAGTTCAACGTTTCCAAGAAGAAATTGCTGTGCTTAACACCCGTTACGGTGGGATCAAAGATATGACTGATCAACCAGCCGCTATCATTGTCACCGATGCTTGCGAAGACAAGAACGCCATTAAGGAAGCTAAAACTCTTCACATTCCAGTAATCGCTATTTGCGACACCAATGTCGACCCAACCGATATCGACATCATCATTCCAGCCAACGACGATTCCACCAAGGCTGAAAAACTCATTCTTGATTACTTTGTCGAAGCTATCAAATCCGCCAAAAACTAATTTTCATCTATTAAGGAGATAAAAATGGCAGAAATTACCATTGAAAACATCAAAAAACTCAAAGAATTATCCGGTGTAGGTCTTACCGACGCTAAAAAAGCTCTTGTCGAAGCCGATGGCGATTTCGACAAAGCCCTCAAGGCTATGCGCGAAAAAGGTCTCACCAAGGCTGAAAAACGTGGTGACCGTGAAACCCGCGAAGGCATCGTCGACGCTTACATCCACGACGGCCGCCTCGGCGCTATCATCGAAGTTAACTGTGAAACTTCTTTCGTCGCTAACACCGATGAGTTCAAAGATCTTGCTCACAAACTTGCTATGCAAGTTGCCTCCATGGCCCCACTTTACGTTTCCGAAGAAGATATTCCAGCCGAAACTATGAAAGCTAAGATGGAAGAATTCGAAGCTAACTTCAAGGGTCCAGAAAATATGAAGGAACAAATTCTTTCTGGCCAAGTCAAAAAAGCTTTCTCTGACAAAGTTTTGATGCTCCAACCTTACATCCTCGATGATTCTAAGACTGTTGCAGAATTCATCAAGGAGATGATTGCAAAAACTGGTGAAAACATCACCGTCAAGCAATTCAAGCGCATCGAACTCGGCGTTACTGAATAAAATATTTGTTCATATATAAAAATAGAGTAGGCGAAAAACCTATTCTATTTTTCTTGTGCTAAAATAGATATATGAATATTTTATTTGGTGCTTTTATCGGCCTTATCGCCCTCACATTACTCGTCGTCATTCACGAATTTGGCCACTTCATTATGGCAAAAAAATCTGGTGTCAAAGTTAACGAATTCGGCATCGGTCTTCCGCCACGCAAGCTCGCCTGGCTTCATCTGCCGGCCAAAGAAGTCCAAAAACTCTACGATAGCCTTAAAGAAGAATCCAAGACCAAAGTTAATCAAAAACGCCTACAAAAACTTCTCGCTATGGGGAAGGACAAAACTAAAAAAGATAAGTTCGTCTGGTTCTTCATTCCTAGCACCGAATATAAGAAT
>JABZKE010000072.1 GCA_015257445.1 Nanosynbacter sp.
CTTTTAGGCGATTATCAAGTATAATTTTTGGTTTATTAGTTAGGCCAGATTGTAATATTTCTGCACTCTTGACAGCTCGTTTCATTGGTGAAGAAAAAATCCGCACAATATTACAATTCTGGAAGGCCGGTATAATTGCCCGTATCTGATTTTCGCCTTTTTGGGATAAACTATTTTGATTATCCATAGAAAAATCCGCTGATACTAAACCTAGATTAGCCAAACTTTCTCCATGACGAATTAAATAAATTTTCATAAAATTACTAAAATCATCATAACGCTTTTGTTTGGCAAATGTCTACCCCTGTCTTATAATAAAAAAGACTTGTTAGTACATTACTAGTTTTTGGAAAATATGAAAGGGGAACTAATGATTATTTTAGATCGTGAAATTGTCGTTTATTTGGAAGAATCTTATTTGGCGCAAGCGGAAAAAGTTCACCGTTTACACTATAAGTTACTTCAAACTATCGATAATGCTTTGCTGCAGTCGCAGGGAATTGCGCTGGATCCGCGTCAGTGTAATGAGGAAAAACTTTTTTCCACCGAAGAACGTCATCAGACTTTTGCGCGCATAGCTTTTTATCACGCGAGCTGTCATGAACTTACGCGTCCACTCAGTCAGGGAACTAATTTCTCGGCTATTTACGAAAATCTTGCCCAGAGTACACGCTTACTTTCTGAACTGTATGCTTTTTATGAGCAATATTTAATCCGAAATGAGGAGAAGGAATTATCCCATACGGAGTTGCCTCAGCAAAATCGTCAGCAAATGGAAGATCTTGATCAGGCTCGGCAGGAATTAACTCGGCAGCTAAGATATTTTTCGATTCAGGCTACTAGTCTGGAGCCAGATATTAAGTCAATGCTTTTAGCTCGGCGTATTCCCATGGAAAAGAGTTATCATTTGACCGACGGTATTCAATATCGACCGGTCTGCCAAACTATTCGAAGGCTCTTTTCTCAGAAAAATTCTCAGCCAAAATTAGCAAAATCATCATTCAATAATCTTTCCGAAAATCTATCGGTGCGAGTTGGCCCTATGAAACCAGTGAATCACAATGTTCTTAAAATCATTGAATCACTCGCCTATCTCTCATAAAACATCGCTCAGGCGGTGTTTTTTCTGTTATAATCGAAAAAAAAGGAGGTTATATGTGTGGAATTGTCGGATATGTTGGAAAAAATAACGCTCAAGAATTTTTACTTTCAGGCCTTAAGCGCCTAGAGTATCGTGGTTATGATTCAGCCGGTGTGGCAACTCTTGATCAAAACCAAAACCCTACGTTATTGCGTGCGGTTGGTAAGATCGTCAATCTAGAAGCTAAAATTAAAGATCATTATACATCTGATCATATTGGTATTGGTCATACTCGTTGGGCCACTCATGGTAATCCATCTGAGACCAATGCCCACCCACATCATGTTGGTAGTATTTTCTTGGTTCATAATGGTATTATCGAAAATTATAAAGCCCTGAAAAAAGAGCTCTCTGAGAAATATCAATTTAAGTCCGAGACTGATACAGAGGTTCTGGCGGCTCTCATCGATAGTTTTTATCAAGAATCGCATGATTTGCTCGACTCTGTCACTCAGGCGCTCAAACTCGTTTCTGGTACTTATGGCATTGCCGTGATGTCAACTGATGATACCGAACATCTCGTGGTAGCTCGTTCTGGTTCGCCACTGGTTATCGGTGTGGGTGAACATGAAACTCTCATCGCCTCCGATGCTTCCGCGCTTATTGGTAATACTAAGAATGCAATTTATCTTAATGACGGTGAAGTTGCCCTCATTTCTAAAGATCATGTCGAAGTTAAAACTCTCGATCTTCAGCCAGTTTCTGTGAAAGTTGAAAAAATCCTCACCGACCTTTCGGCTATTCAAAAGGGTGGTTATGACCATTTTCTACTTAAAGAAATTATGGAACAACCAGATAGCTTGAAAGAAACTTTGCGTGGTCGTATTAATGCGAAAGAGCATACCGTGCATCTCAGTGGTCCAAATCTCTCGGTTAAGGAATTAAAAGAAATTAAACACATTATTTTGGTTGGTTGTGGCACGGCTTATTATGCCGCTAATACTGCCGCCTATCTCATCGAGCAGGTTCTGCCTGGCGTTACGATTGAGCCGGTGATTGCTTCTGAATATCGCTATCGCCATGCTTACATTCCAGACCATTCGGTAGCTCTCGTCATTTCTCAATCTGGTGAAACTGCTGATACTTTAGCCTGTCTTCGTGAAATTAAATCTCAAGGCACCAAAACTATCGGTATCGTTAATGCCATTGGATCGACGATTGCCCGTGAAGTCGATGGCGGCACCTATGTCCATGCCGGACCGGAAATTTCTGTCGCCAGTACCAAGGCTTACACCTCTCAGGTCATTGCCATTCTGATGTTCGGTTTAACTATCGCCGAAGCTAAGGGTCTGAACGCTCGTCAAGTTGCCGCCTTGGTAGACGAAATTAGTCTTCTGCCAGAGGAAATCAAGCGTATCTTGCATGAAAAACAGGAGGAAATTTCTAAATTAGCCAAGAATTATACGAATTACGAACATGCGATTTATCTTGGTCGTGATGTAAATTATCCAATCGCACTCGAAGGTGCTTTGAAGCTCAAAGAAATTTCTTACATTGACGCTAATGGTTATCCGACTGGGGAATTAAAACACGGTCCTATCGCCTTGATTGATGATCGTTTCTTCGAAGTCGTGATGTTGCAATCTGGTTTCTTGTTCGAAAAATCCGTTTCTGGTATTCAAGAAGTTTTGGCGCGCGGTGGCCATGTGATTGTCTTTTCTGACACAGAAGTTGATTTGCCAGTGGAAGGCGTGGTAAAAATTGACACCAAGCTTCAATTACTCACTCCGCTTCTCTTTAATCTCTTAAGCCAGATGTTCGCCTACTATCTAGCGGTCTATCGTGGTAATAATGTCGATCAGCCACGCAATCTCGCTAAGTCGGTTACTGTCGAATAAAAAATAAGACCCACCTCACTCGAAAACAAAACTATGCAGCCAATCTGCATAGTTTTTTCTTTCTCTTTAAAAAAGCTTTCTCTTGGGTTAAAATAAGACTAATGAAGAAAAATTCCGATTTTATTTTTCGTTTATTTCTCATCTTAGGCGACATTATTGCAATCATCGCTTCTTTTGCTTTTGCCTACATGATTCGCACTAAGCTTGACACCCGCCCCTATTATTTTGAGCTTACTTCTATGGAATTTATCTTGCCGCTCGTTTTCTTAGTTCCGCTTTGGATTATTATGCTCTTTGTGATGGGACTTTATCGTAAAGATGTAATCTTTGCCAAATCCAGATGGGGCGAACTTTACCGTCTCTTTGTTGCCTCGGTGGTTGGCATCATGGGCATTATTACCTTAGATTTTTTCATTCAAGAAAATCTCTTTCCCGTCCGCTTAATTGCGGTTTATGCGGTCTTTACTTG
>JABZKE010000073.1 GCA_015257445.1 Nanosynbacter sp.
AGCTAAAGCCCCATAACGGCGGTTGAGAAAAAGCTAAAGCCCCAAAACTTCAAGTAAAAATATCAGCTACGAAGCTGATATTTTTTATCCCCATTTTACCTTAGCTATCCATCTTCTAATGAGAATTCACCATAATCTTTATTCGATTTCTGGTAGCTTATCAATAATCTTATTCTTTAGAATCTTAATCATCACATTACGATAGAGCCATCGTGACATATTTTCAATTGTCATCATCAGTGGCACTGTAATAATTAAAATCGCACCGAAGATCATCCACTCAACCATCGATAAATTAATATGCACACTAAATAGGCTTTGCAGGAAAATCATACAGAATAACATGCCGAAGGTACAACCACTCACAATTAATTTCTTCCAGATATTATCATATGGCATACAAATTCGCACGAGATAAGTAATACCTACCACTTCCCAACCTAAGACACAAAGCATGCCGAGTTGCTCGCGCGTGAGCCCCAGCCATAACCTTAAATTAATCAGTGCAAGTACAATTATCACATTAGTCAGCGCTGCCGGAATAGCCTTCTTCAAAATATTAATCATAAAATTTCCCCGAATCAAATCCTTATTTGGAATTTGCGCCAAGAAGAAACTTGGTACACCAATCGTAAACATCGTAACCAATGAAACCTGGGTCGGCAGAAGCGGATACATGAAGCCAAAACCAATCGAGAGTAGTGCTACAATAAACGAAAAGACGTTCTTCACCAAAAATAACGAGCCAGAACGCTCCAAATTATTCACCACTCGACGCCCCTCATCTACAATCTGTGGCATGCGTGAAAAATCCGAATCCAGTAACACCAATTGCGCCACCTGCGAGGCCGCCTGAGAACCTGAAGCCATCGCCACCGAACAGTCTGCATCCTTCAAAGCCAAAATATCGTTCACCCCATCTCCGGTCATCGCTACGGTATGTCCCGCCTTTTGTAAAATTTTCACCATCTTACGTTTTTCTTCTGGTTTTACGCGTCCAAAAACTGTATTTTCTAGTACAATCTTTTCAAAATCACACCCCTCTGGTAAATTCGAAAGATCAACAAATTTCTTGGCGTTTTTAATCCCCGCTTTTTCTGCCACAATCGAAACGGTTTCGGCATTATCACCCGAAATTACTTTTACTTCCACGCCTTGTTCGGCAAAATATTTAAACGTACGCTTAGCAGACTCACGAATTTCATTCATCAAAAGCACAATATTAATCGGCTTAATCGGTGAAATTTCCCGCTCTCCCGAAGCTAGTAGTTCAATATCTTTTTGTTTCGTCACTTCACCGAAAATCAAAACCCGATACCCTTGCTTAGTGAATTTTTGGATGGTCTTTTCGTATTTTTTTAAATCTTCTTTCAAAACAAATTCCGGCGCACCAATCAAAAAAGTTTTATCCTTAAATTGCACACCACTATATTTATGCTTCGAAGAAAAACCAATAATTTGCTGTACCGAATCCTTCTCAAACTTCGCCCCCTTCGCGGCTCGCTCTTCGGCAAACTTTTTCAGCGCCTTCATCGTGTCGTTATCCGCTTCCTCCGCCATCATTGTTCGCCAAAAATCTGAATCTAGATTATCTTTTACTTCGGATCCGGTCATCTCATAGACGCCGCTCACACTCATTTTGTCGTTCGTAATAGTGCCGGTCTTATCCACACACAGAACATCCACGCGCGCCAAAGTTTCAATACAGTGCATATCGTGTACCAAAACTTTTTTCTGTGCCAAACGCACCGCAGATAAAACCAACGTCACGGAAGAAAGCAAGAATAACCCCTCAGGAATCATCCCTACTATCGCCGCAATCATCGCCTGAATGCTCATTTTAATCGGCGTAGCATGAATAAGATATTGTTGACCAAACATCAATAATCCGATTGGAATAATCAAAATTCCCGCTAGTCTCACAAAGTTATTTAGTGATTTCAAAATTTCCGACTGTTCAGTGGTTTTAATAGCCTTCGCTTTTAGGGTTAGTTGTGAAATATACGATTCTGCACCCACGCGAGTTAATTTTGCATAACATTTACCTGAAACCACAAAACTACCCGACATCAATTCGTCCCCAGTAGTCTTTTTAATCTCATCCGACTCCCCCGTAAGTAATGCCTCATTTACCAAAATCTCACCCGATACCACCACCGCGTCTGCGGGAATTTGCGCCCCCGCCTCCAAAATAATAATGTCATCTAAAACTAATTTATGCGTCCAAATTTCTTGCTCCTTAGCCTCTCGTACTACTTTGATTTTTGGCGTATTCAGCACACTCAGTTTATCCAAAATTTGCTTCGCTCTTAATTCCTGCAAAATACCGATCAAGGAGTTGATAAAAATCAGCGGCAAAAAACTCATATCTTTGTACGCACGTACCAAAAATAGCAACGTTGCTAAAAACAAAAAAACAAAATTAAAGTAGGTCAAGGAATTACTGCGTACAATCTCACCAATGGTTTTCGTCGGCGCCTGAACCGCAGTATTCACCTGGCATTTTTTAACACGCTCTTTTACTTCTTCCTGACTAAGTCCCTGAATCCCACCTGCATCCTGCTTATTTTTTATCACTTTTATCTTTTCTTTCCGGAATTTCCATTTTTAATTTTGGTGTTTTAGGTATTTTTACCTCTGTTTTTTCGTGTCTATTTTTCTGCTTGGTTTTTAACCAAATCGCCGCTACCAACATAAGTACCAAACAAATACCCTTGAGCACCAAATTAATTCTCGCATCCGTACCACTCTGGAGATTCTTATAAAAATTACTTTCGACTTTATATTTTTCTTCTTCCAGATCCAAAATCTCGGCTTCTAGTGCATGAATTTTTTCTTCCGTCTCACGCATTGGATTTTGTTCGAACTCCGATTTTAGTTTTTTCACCGCTTCCGTCTTTTCATTCAGCTGGCTCTGAATAATTTCTTTCGACTGCCCCACATAATTTCGTACAGGGTCATTTTGATTATCAATTTTAATCTGTTTACTAAACAAAAAAAGGCCCAAACAGCCAGCTATCAGGATTACCATCAAAATGATATTTTTTATTTGTTTATTCATTTAAATTTCTTTCTGTTTTGTTTTGGTGGGCGAAGTGGGAATCGAACCCACACTCCATTGCTGGAACTAGATTTTGAGTCTGGCGCGTCTACCAATTCCGCCATTCGCCCATAGAGAAATTTTATCATATTTATAGAGTATTTCCAATAACTCTGTTATAATATTTTTATGAATTCTGTAACTGGTGGGCAATCTACAGAGGATAAGCAACGTCAAACCGTCGCCGATCTCGCTCGAAAAAAAGTCATGGAAGCCTTTCATCAAGGTGAAAATTCTGTTGCCAACCAAAATCTAGCTAACGTCGCGCCCACTCGCGTGATTTCTTCTACCGCATATAATCAAAACCTCGCAAGCACTCCACCAACCACTTC
>JABZKE010000074.1 GCA_015257445.1 Nanosynbacter sp.
GACTTTATCGTATAGATGCTTCGAGAAATGAACTACAAAAAATTATTGATGATAAGAGAAGTAGCGAGGAAGAGAAGCAAAAAGCCATAAAAGAGCTAGAGATGCTCGATCAGGTGAAAGAAGGTTTCTTAGAAAATATTGGTTCACATGTGGGCGAAAAATATTCCAATGAGGAAATCGCTTCGGTGCCAGAGAGTGAAAGGAAGAATGCGAACAGGTATCTTTTCCTTCAGAAGGTTAATGGAATAATGAAGATGCCGCATAATATACTTCTAGCTCATGCACGTATGGCGCTAACTAAGGCTGGCAAAATATTTAAAAAATAAAGAAAGGGGTAGAAACAGAAAATCAAGGGAGAGATTTTGACGTGTTTGATTTTTTGTGATATAAATTGGTGCAATGGGAAAAAATGTCGTGGAAAAAGATAAGAACAAGATTAATGAGGAAGAAGAGCTCCTCAACTCCTTTAGCTTGGACGGTGCGCCAGAGCCAGAATATGACGATTTAGTCTCGGAAGATGATTTGACGGATGAAGACCTCGAGATTACAGCAGAGAACGTAGATCAGTTCGCTGATGACTCGGTGCGTCTATATTTACGTGAAATTGGTAAGATTCCACTACTTTCAAATGAAGAGGAAGTAGATTTGGCTTATCGCATCGTGAAAGGTGAGAAAAAAGCCAAGGATAAAATGGTGGAAGCTAATATGCGTCTAGTAGTTTCGATTGCGAAACGCTATTCTGGTCGAGGACTAGATTTTCTTGATCTAATTCAAGAGGGAAATACAGGACTTTTGCGTGCAGTAGAAAAATTTGATCCAGATAAAGGTTTCAAATTTTCGACTTATGCCACCTGGTGGATTCGTCAGGCAATTACCCGTGCAATTGCTGATCAGGCACGTACGATTCGTATTCCAGTACATATGGTGGAAACGATTAACAAGGTGCTGCGTGCGACTCGTAAGTTAACGAATGAACTGAACCGTGAGCCGTCAGTGGAAGAAATTGCCAAAGAAATGGGTATGGAGCCGGAAAAAGTCGACTACGTGATGAAGATTAAGCAAGATATTGCTTCGCTTGATGCGACAGTGGGCCGCGATGGTGATGATGAAGATTCAGTACTCGGTGATTTTATCGAGGATGAAGGTCGGGTTTCGCCAGAAGATGCGGCAGCGGCGCAGATGTTGAAGGAGCAAATCGCGGAAATTCTCTCTAGTCTTTCAGAACGCGAACAAAAAGTAGTGAAACTACGTTTTGGTATCGGTGGCGGTCGTCCACATACTTTGGAAGAAGTAGGCGCGGAATTTTCTGTGACGCGTGAACGTATTCGTCAGATTGAGGCGAAGGCTTTGTCCAAGCTTCGTAAGCACAAAGATACGAAAAAATTGCACGAATATTTACATTAAAATAGGGGAGCGGGTGATTTTCGGACGGGAAACTGTGCGAAAATCACAAGATACGCTATAATAAAAGTAATGAAAAATTTTTGTCAAAAATTATTAAATTTGCTACCAGTTCTCGCGATTTTTTGCGTGTCGATGGTGGCTTTTTTGCCGGTAGCTAAGGTGTTTGCGGGAAATTGTGGGGGTGTAGAAACAGCAATTATCGAGTGTTCGAGTAGTGATAGTGAAGAAGCTTTCTTTTCGATTATTGGTAGCGTAGTGAATATTCTAACTTACGGGGTTGGCGTGGGTGCAGTAGCGGGCTTCACCTATGTCGGTTTTCTTTATATGACTTCACAAAATGATCCAGGAAAAATCAAAATAGCAAAAGATCGCGCAATGCAAATTGTGATTGGACTTCTGGTTTATGCTTTGATGTGGGGAATTTTGAACTTCCTATTGCCTGGTGGTATCTACGGCAACGGGAATTAAAATGTCGAAAAAAGCCGATCTGGAACATATTAGAGAACGTTTGGCTGCGCTCGCGGGGACGAGAACGCGAGTGATTTTAGTTTGTAATTGCAAGAGCACAGGCCATAAACGAGTTGAGAAAGAAGTGGTGAAACCGCTTCGTGAATTTATCTTACGGCAAAAGGGAATGACTTTTTTGCGTTTTGATGTGGAGTCGCCGACGCTGGAAGAAAACGCGGAAAAACTCTCGAAATTAATCATGAGTGGAGATGTGATACTTACGGCTGGTGGTGATGGCACGGCAGGAATTGGGGTGAACGGAATTATGCAATCTGGTAAGGATGCGAAATTCTATGTGATTCCGTACGGGAATTTTAATGATATTATTCAAATTTTACGGTTAAATTCGGGTAAAAAAGTTTACCCAATTGAGGCCTTGGTGGACGGGAAACATTTTCGTTACGCTTTGGCGTATTTTACGGTGGGGATGATGGCAGAATCGACGAAAATTTTTGATGATGAAAAAGTGCGTAGGAAATTGAGAAAATCGAAATTTAATTTAATCTTTTCCTTGAAGACGCTTTTGATGTGGTTTTTTGTGAATCGTAAAAAAGATTACATTACGATTGATGGTCAAAAATATTCGGATATTCTGGTGGTGAACGGGAAAAATGTGGCGAGATTGATGAAGGGTGGGGAGTATTATTTGGGAGAAACTTTTCTCTATACGGAACAGCGTTTGAATAATTTTTTTGCCATGGTGTTTTTTATGTTGCAGGCAATGTTTAGCGGAATTCCGGGGAAAAAGCTGAAAAATAAGAGAATTCGCTTCGAGGAAAAACAGAGAATTTTTATTCAGTCGGAGGGGGAATACAAAGATTTGGTGGTGCAGGAAATTAGTTTTTCGAAGAGTGACAAATCAATTGAAATCTTGTAGGAAAAAATAAAAATTTCTATTTCGCTTATGTTATAATAAGGCTATATGAGTCTATTACGTGGTGTGGGCGATTTCTTCGCATTGGATATTGGAACCAACTCAATTCGCATGATTCAGTTATCGGGCGATGTTGAGAAGGGTTGGGCACTGGAAAAGTTTGCTTATGTGCCGGTGGATAAAAAAATTACGATGGATGATTCGGAACAGGGTCGTAGGAAACTGGCCGAAACGATTTTGGGTGCCAAAAAGCAGGCAGGTATTACCACCAAAAATATCGCAATTGGTTTGCCGGCACGCAAAACTTACACAGCAATTATTGAAGTACCAAACGCACCAGAGAAGGAACTAGCGAAAACCGTTAAGTACGAAGCTGACCAATATATTCCGATGGCAGTGGATGACGCAAAGATTGATTTTGCAGTGCTCGGTGTTTCACCTAATGATAATACGAAGGCGGAAATTTTGATTTCATCCACGGATCGCGCCTATGCCGAAGAAAGACTCGAAGATATCGAAATGTTGGGTCTAAATGTGATTGCCCAAGAGCCAGAACCAATTGCAATGGTGAGAGCTTTGGCGCAGATTGGGGTGGAA
>JABZKE010000075.1 GCA_015257445.1 Nanosynbacter sp.
TAAAAAGTCCTCACTTCACCCGTTTCTCGCGCCTCTTCCAAGGTATGATTCAAATATGCATAAATCTTCTGACGCACCTTAAAATACTCATCAATAAATCGCTTCGCCTCGAAAAAATTCATCTCCGTTGCATCGCTCAGTCCCTTCGGGCTCATGCCGTACATAATACCAAAATTAATCACCTTGGCCACGCGGCGCTGCATTTTCGTCACCTCCTCCATCGGTATCTGATAAACTTCCGCCGCCGTCTTCGTATGAATATCAATATCGTGGTTAAAATCTGATACCAAAGCTTCGTCTCCCGCAAGCACTGCCGCGAGCCTCAATTCAAACTGTGAATAATCTGCCGAAACCAAAACCTTCCCCTCAGGTGCCACAAATCCCCGGCGAATACGCTTCCCCTCTTCACTACGCACCGGAATATTCTGCAAATTCGGATTCAAACTCGAAAGCCGTCCCGTCGCCGTCACATTCTGCGTAAACGTCGAGTGGATACGTCCATCTGCCGCCACCTGTTCAATCAGCGGTGCGATATAGGTCGACAGCAGCTTCATCGTTTCTCGGTAACGAATAATTTCCGCAACTACCGGATGCTCATCTTTTAGCTTATCTAGCTCTTTCGCCCCTGTCGAATATCCTCTCGAGGTTTTCTTAATCCCCTTCACTGGTAAACCCAACTTTTCGAACAAAATTTGTGACATTTGAAGTGGCGAATTGACATTAAATTGTTCACCTGAAAGCTCATAAATTTTTTGTTCAATTTCACATACTTTCTTCTCAAATTCCGTCTTCAATCCCTCGAAATATTCTCGGTCCAACAAAATCCCCGCCGCCTCCATCTTGTAGAGAATCGGCACTACCGGCATATCAAATTCCGTAAAAATTGTGTTCAATTTTTCATCCTTCGAAAAAGCCGAATATTGTTCACTAAATTTGTTCAATGTCGCTTCCGAATACACGCCAGTCAGTACCTCTTCCATCGTACCAACCCCCTCCACCCCTGTACGGCGTAGTGGATTTAATAGAAAATCTGCTTGATCCAAATCCCAAAGCCTCTTCGCCTGAAAAACCCGCTCACGAAACTCTGCATTTTCATGCATCAAGTCCTTAATATTGCTCGCGACTAGCATCCCCTCCGGAATTTCCACTCGAGGCACCTCTCTAACTTCCATCTCAGCATCTCTATCCGAAAAACCATTCTCAATTTTAAGTTTCTTCAGTAGATTATTGAATTCTAAACGCTTAAATACTTCTGATATGCGCGAAAGATCTAGCTTCAAAGCCGGAATATCCGAAAGCTCCACCGGCGCGTCGGTCATAATTTTCGCAAGCTTAAGAGACATCTCGGCCGATTCTTTACCAGTGATCAATTTTTTCTGTGTCGCCCCCGAAATTTCCTCAATATGCGCATAAATCCCCTCCAAGCTGCCATATTCATTAAGTAGTTTCACCGCGGTCTTCTCACCAATCCCCGGTACTCCAGGAATATTGTCCGAATTATCCCCCTTCAGCGCCTTCAAATCCAAAAATTGTGACTTCAAAATCCCATATTTTTCTTCAATCGCCGGAATATCCATCTCCTCGAGATCCGAAAATCCCCGCAAAATCCGATACATCTTGGTATTTTCATCCACAATTTGCAGCATATCGAGGTCCGAAGACACAATATAAGTCATATAATCCCCCGCCTCATCCGCTTGACGCGCCAAAGTACCGATAATATCATCCGCCTCATACTCATCCACTTCCATAAAGCCCCATGAAAGTGCCGAAATCAGCTCCCGAAGAAGCGGAATCTGTGCATAAAAATCCTCTGGCGGCTTCACTCGTCCCGCCTTGTAATCCTTAAAAATCGCGAGCCTTTTCGCCGTCGAGGTATGCGCCTTATCCCACGCCACCACCACCTGGTCCGGCTGAATATTGCGCACAATTTCCATCGCAATCACCGCAAAACCATACACCCCCGAGGTCGGCTCTCCCTTCGAAGTCGCCAAATTCCCCATCGCGTAGTAACCACGATAAAAAACGCTTTTTCCATCAATGATTACTAATTTTTTCATTAAAATTCCATCCTCGTTAAAATTTCTGCCATTTTCTCATTCATTTCCGCCACACTGCCATCATTCAAAATATAATAATCCGCCATCGCAATCGGCCCACCTTTTTCGATATTTTCCACCTCGGTATAATCTCGTTCCTGGATTTCTTTCAAAGTAAACGGTCGTTCCTCGCGCTTCCCTACACGAAAATGCCTCAAAGCCTTCGGCACCACAATCGCCACCACCGTCAAAAGTCCCGGATATTTACTCTTAAGTTCCTTATATTCTGTCCAAGAATATAGCCCATCCAGTACAATTCGCTTCTGTCCCGAAGCAATCAAATTATCAATCTCCCCCATCACCTGACGCACCACCCAATCTTTCCCCTCAGTTTCACGAATCATCTCTCGAAATTGTCGTTCACTCGAACCATCCGCTGTACGCTGAATTCCACGGCGTTCCATTTCTTTATAAATCATTCCCCCGAAATAAACTTTTGGCACGCCTTTTTTGGTCAAAAAATCCACCACCACCGATTTACCCGATCCGCTCATCCCCACTACCGCTAAAATTTTTACCTCACTTTTTTCGCCCATTTTTGCTCCCAGTTATTAAAAAATTCTACAAATCGCTCTCGCATTTTCGCCTGACTCATATAAATTAGTACCGGATTTCCTTCCACATCCGTCAGAGTCCCCAAACTTTCACTCGGCACATAAAAAGTCGTGCGGTGCTTCGCCGAAAGTCGCATCAAAATCCGCTCATACCATTTTTCCGTACGGTCATAAATCTCGAAACGCTCGATAAATCTGCGATATTTTTTCTTCGCAAAATCTTTTGGATAAAACACGAACACTTCGCCAAATCGCGTCAGGTCCGCATCCACCTTCATCAGCACCAAACACTGAATCTCCGGACTAAACCCCACTAGCAAATTTGTGTAAATCGCTTCCGTCACCGTACGCGTCGCCAGCTCCTCATTCGCATCGTAAAATTCCCGCGTCTTAGTATCCTCATCGATGTGATAACCTGCCACCAATTGAAATTGCTCCGGCAAGAGCACCCGCTCCGCTGTTTCACTAACCGGGCTCTTCATTCCGTCGTCAAATGTCACACCACTCTCGTCGAGCTCTCCCTCTAAATTCTGAGCACCACTCTCAAGATTGTATTTTTCAAGTCCCGCCATAAAAATTCGTGCCATTTTCAGCTGATTTTCCGCCACCCACTCCCTATCCACTTCCGGCTGACTTTTGGCAAAGAAAAATTCAAAAATCCCCCGACCTTTGTTTGTTTTTACACCTAATTGCACCATTACTTTTATCTTATCACAGGTTA
>JABZKE010000076.1 GCA_015257445.1 Nanosynbacter sp.
TTTGGGTTTTAAGAAATTAGATTCTTACATTATTATATTTTTCGTCAGCACAGACCAATGCCTTTTTTGACGACCCATTTTTTTCATTATAATCATTTAGGTTATGAATGATAGTTTTAAATTCTCCAGGTATCGCATTGCACCCTGGAGCGGCCTGACCTTCCATGCCTACCTTCCACTCCCCAGTGGCAATATTTAGATACCAATACGAATAATAGCCACCAGCAGCTAATAATTTTTGCGCATCTTGGTTATACCTATCTTTATATACACCAATAGCCATAGGGCTCATGTGGGCAACTAGATATTTTCCGTCTGTGGATGTAAAGATTTCTCGAAAGTAAGGTTCTCTCCAGGATTCAATTATATGATGACCATCTTGATCTGGTTCACCGTTAAATGGATCCTTTGTGTAAGTCGTTGATTTTATAATATCGTATAGTTTTTCAATTTGTGCATCATAAACCATCGGCTTCACAATTTCTTTTACCGTGACATTATCTTGTTTTACATCAGTGATTTTAGTCTGCGTAGCTTCTTCGTATTTTGCGATAGATTCATTTGCAGATTTTACTTTTTCTTTTGACTCTACGAGTTCCTCATTAAGCTTTTTAGTATCCTTATTCTTCGAGGTATAAACATAGGCTAGTCCACATCCTAAAGCTAAAGTAGTAATAGCAAAAAATATGGCCATAGCTTTCAATCCGCCATGACCCTGCGCTTTTGCTTCGCTATGTACGGAATTTATCTCCGCATTGTTATCGAAATTAGTATCATTCATGATAGCTTTTTCTCTCCTGTATTAATAATAATTACAATTAGACCTTTCTAGTTATGTTTATATATGACATCGTGAAAAATTACAATGATTTTTATTGTGGAAAACTCTGTATTTTTCTCTATTTTTATGCTATAATCTATACATTATTAGCTCAGCAAGTAACTTAAGGTGTACTTGCTTTAACCAAAGGAGTGCAAAGTGAAACAGTATGAACTTACTGTCTTGATTCATCCTGATTTGGAAATGAATCTGACACCAGCCTTAGACAAAATTAAGAAACTCATTGAGTCTAACGACGGTAAAATCGTCAAAGAAGTCAATGAAGGTAAGAAGCGTTTGGCTTATCCTATCGAAAAAGAAGACTATGCCGTCTACTATGCCTTTGATTTGGAACTTCCAGCCCAGGCTCCAGCCAAGATTTCTTCTACTCTTAATATCACCGAGGAAGTCTTACGTTATCTCTTAGTCACCGTCGACGAACGCAAAGCTAAATTTGAAGCTAAGCGCAAGGCCCGTGCTGACAAAAAAGAGTCTAAAGACGAAGAATAATTAAACAATTAAGTGAGGTATATTTATGGCGCGGGGATTTAGTAAAGCAATCATTATCGGTAATGTTGTGCGCGACCCAGAAACTAGAGCTACGACTTCTGGCTCAGAAGTTACTAGCTTCTCAGTGGCGGTGAACTACAATTACGTGATGAACGGCGAAAAGAAAGAACAAGTTTCTTATATCGAAGTTTCTGCTTGGGGCAAACCAGGCAATGTGATTGCTCAATATGCAAAAAAAGGTACACCAATCATGGTCTCAGGCCGCTTGTCGCAACATACTTATGAAGATAAGACCGGTGCCAAGCGTTCCGCAGTGGAAATCGTTATGGAAGACTTTAACCTACTCGGTAGCAGATCCCAAGAATCTACCACCAGTAATTACAGTCAGGCTATGCCAGATTCTATTCCAGATGATATTCCAGATGGCGAAATTGACCTCAGTGAAGTACCATTCTAATAATTAAAGCGAGAAAAGAGAGAAAAAATGAGAAGAATCAAGAACGATCCAAATCTTTATTTCGATTATAAAGATGTCAAAACTATGCAACGCTACATCGATGTTTACGGTCGTATCGAGCCAATCGCTAAGACTGGTTTATCTGCTAAGCAACAACGCCAATTGGCTGTCGCTGTTAAGCGTGCCCGTCACCTAGCCCTCCTACCATTCGTTTCAAATAACTAAAAAGGAGAATTATGTACGGACCAACCGATTTAAAGAAAAATACTCTAATTACTCTTGATGGTCAGCCATACAAGGTTATTGAATATTCCCAAAAAGTGATGGGGCGTGGTGGCTCAATCGTCAACGTACGTGTCAAAAACTTAATCACTGGTGCTCTTATCCCTAAGACTTTTAAAGGTCAGGAAAAAATCGAGCCAGCTGAAGTTACTACCAAGAAGGTGCAATATCTCTATCGTGATGAAGAGAAGTTCTACTTCATGGATCCAACCACTTTTGAGCAATACGAATTGTCTTCCGAGATGGTCGGCGATTCCAAAGATTTTATGAAAGAGGGTGATGAGATGGAAATCCAATTCTACAATGGTACCGCCATCAACCTCCCTCTTCCTAAGAACCTTTGGCTTGAAGTCACTTACACTGAAAATGCCGTGAAGGGTGATACTTCTACTTCAGTCATGAAAGATGCTACCCTCGAAACTGGCGTAGTGATTAAGGTTCCTGCCTTTATCAAAGAAGGCGATGTGGTTTCTGTGGATACGGAAACTTACGCTTACCGTGAACGTAAAAAATAATTAGATGAAAAAAGCGATAGAATCTAAAAAATCTGAGGTTTCATCAGATGTAGTTTCTCGAGCGGAGAATAAGCTTGCTGGGGCATCGCAAGCTTTTTCTTTTGATTTTCGAGATAAAACCGTGCTGGATATTGGGTCAAGTACTGGTGGTTTCACTGAATATGCTTTGCGTCGTGGGGCGAAGCGGGTTTTTGCGGTCGAAAAGGGTACCAATCAAATGAAAGCTCCTCTGCGCTTTGATTCACGCATTAAGCTTCTGGAAAAGACCGATATCTTTTTCGTGGATTTTACTAAGTTCGGTCCAATCGATGTGGTGCTGGCCGACGTGTCTTTTGTTTCTCTGAAAAAAGTGCTTGCTCATGTGAAGCTCCAGCCTGCAGTTCGCTCGGCCGACTTTTTGATGATGTTGAAGCCTCAGTTTGAAGCTAGGCCCTTTCAGCTTAAAAACGGTATCGTAAAAAACGAAAAAATCCGTCGTGAAATTATTAAAAATTTTGAACTTTGGCTCAAACAAAATCATTTTAAGGTAGTGGATAAGCGTGATAATTTTCTGGCCGGCAAAAACGGCAATGTCGAGCGCTTCTATTATTTGAAATTGGTTGAAAACTCTGTGCGTTCGCATTATAATCATAAGTAATATGAACCCAGAAAATTCAATTCTTTATCCATCAGAGGAAAATTCAGTAGAGAATCTCACTTCAGCAGGGAATACTACTCCGGTGGAAAATTCTATTACGGCAGAAAATTCTGCGTCAGCCAACTTTAAGGAGGACGCTACATC
>JABZKE010000077.1 GCA_015257445.1 Nanosynbacter sp.
GCTCAGCTGGATAGAGCGTTTGCTTGCGGAGCAAAAGGTCGTAGGTTCGAATCCTGTCGGGTGTACCAAATGAAATTATGAAAAAAATCAGTTCCCTTCCGGAGCTGATTTTTTGTGTGAAATATTTTGACGTGGTAGGGTTTTTATGAATAAGCTTTTTAAATCAAAAAAATGAATTAAATAATAATGATGGAATTTTTTGTTGGCTCGTAATCTGTTGTAGTTAAGAGTAATTTTTGCTAAAATAAGAGGTGGAAGCGTGGCCGAGTGGTTGAAGGCGCACGACTCGAAATCGTGTGGGCCGAAAGGTCTCGGAGGTTCGAATCCTCTCGCTTCCGCCATAAATGTCGGAATCGAAAAAGACTCTAAAGAGTCTTTTTATCTTTTTAAGTTAAATCTTAAAAATGAGGATTCTCTGTCTTCTGCGTCGTCGTCTCAAAAATGCAAGCACTTTTTCGAACTCCTCCTTGAAGGCGAATCCAAATTTTCCGAGTGAGGAGGAACGGAAGGCTTTTGCGAAGCAAAAGTCTAATCCTCTCGCTTCCGCCATAAATGACGGAACCGAAAAAGACTCTAAAGAGTCTTTTTATGTTTTTAAGTTAAAAAAATAAGGATCATGTAGATCCTTATTTTTTATTCGCTTCCCTTGCCAGTGAAAACGGCAGCGACAGTTTTGATGAGAATTTTAATATCGTAGGTGATGCTCCAGTGGTCAATATAATAACAGTCGAGACGAACAATTTTTTCAAAATCGGTAATCTCACTACGTCCAGAAACTTGCCAAAGACCAGTAATACCAGGCTTGATGCTAATACGGCGCTTATGGTGGGCAGCATACTGATTATATTCGTTCACTGTAGGTGGACGGGTACCAACGAGTGACATACTACCTCCGAGTACATTAAAGAATTGGGGTAATTCGTCGATGCTGGTTTTGCGAAGAATTTTACCGATTTTGGTAATGCGTGGATCATTCTTCATCTTAAACATAAAACCTTGCATTTCGTTTTGCTCTTGCAAATCTTTGAGACGTTCTTCGGCATTTTGATACATGGAGCGGAATTTGTAAATGTTGAAGAATTTACCATTACGGCCAACGCGTTTTTGCTTGAAAATAATTGGTCCTGGATCCTCTAGGTAAATTAATGGTGCAACAATAATACCAAAAAGAATACAAATCAGACATCCAACTAGGGCACCAAGAATATCCATGAGACGTTTGACGATTAATTCCCCATCGGTAAAGATACGAGGTGAAAGACGAATTACGCTGGAGGTACCAAAATCTTCGAGTTTAGTTTCAAGGGTTTCAATCGCAAAACTATCGATTGTGATTAGTGAATCGATCCCCATTTTACTAACTAGTTCGATTAATTCGCGGATCTTTTCGCGATCAGTATGAGCAACACTAAAAATTACAAAGTCGACCTGATGACGTTTGAGATATTCAATGGCCGGGGTGGTGAGCTCTTTTAAATCGTAAGCTTCGGCTGGATTAGTAATAGCTTCAGGGGTAAGTTTATTTTTGGTGAGGGGTTTTAATTTATAAAAAAGATCTTTACATTTACCAGAGAGTGAACTGATACCAATAATTTCACAATCTTCAGCGTCAAGTTTTTGGATTTTACTAATTACATTACGAAGATTGCAACTATCAGTAAAAATTACAGTCTTTTTGGTATGATGTCCGAGGTATTCGCGTTTTAGAAAATGAATTAAATAAAGCGTAATAAAGGAAACTATGAAATTAACTGAGAAAAAAGTGGCGAAGAAGAGACGTGGAATACTATTGCTTGTATGAGTGAGGTAAACAATGGCTGAAAAAATAATGGCCATAAACAGATTAGTGAGAAGAGCGGATTTAGCATGACGAAGAATACCACGTTTTTTAGTATCAGGATTACTGTGGTAGAAAGTAAAAACAATTAGATATGAAAGAAGAAGATAGAGGTAAATAGAGACGGTGCGAATATTGTAAAAGGCAATATCATTAGGTTCCCAGCCGAAGCGATAAAAGTAGGTAATTAAAAAAGAAATGGTAATGGCAAAAAGATTAGCGGTAAATAACTCAACACGACGATGATTTGACATATTGAATTTATTGTAACATAAATATTCAGATTTTACAGATTAAATAAAAAAATCACCCCTGTTAATGCTTATGATTGCAGAAAATATAAAATTATTTGATAATAAAATATATCATATATGAGATATTTTAATTTGGGATATTTTGATGAATTTTATCGTTACAGGTGGAAATCAGGGGAGAAATTTAGTATAATCAAGAGAGAAAATTAATTGGATGGTGGGGAGAAGGCAAAATGGCAAGTATTTTTTCAAAAATTATTGCAGGTGAGATTCCATGTTACAAAATTTACGAGGATGAAAAGACCTTGGCTTTTTTGGATATTCACCCAGAAACCAAGGGTCACACCTTAGTGGTGCCAAAACTTGAAGTGGATAAACTTTACGATTTACCAGAAGATTATTATCTTGCGGTAATGAAAACTGTGAAAAAATTGGCGGCCAACATGGAGAAAGTTCTGGGGGCGAGGACTTTGATTAAGGTGATCGGTACTGACGTGCCGCACGCGCATGTGCACCTAGTGACTTTTGATCCAAATTATAAATATGGCCAGGTGGTGGAAGTTTCCGAGGCGGAGATGGCCGAGATTAGAGAAAAATTATTCTTAGAAAGTGAGGAAAAATAATGAAATTTGCTCCGGCATATAATCCGGCGGATTTTGAAGCGGATATCTACGCGGCCTGGGAGGCGGCGGGTAAATTTTTGCCAAAGAAAGATGAAGCTCGAGCGGATGGCAAGAAAGCAAAACGCTATTCAATTGTAATGCCACCGCCAAATGCAAACGGAAATTTACATATTGGTCACGGTTTAACAGTGGCGGTGGAAGATTCTCTGACCCGTTACAACAGATTACGCGGACGTAGAACTTGGTATGTGCCAGGGGCGGACCATGCTGGTTTTGAAACTTGGGTGGTTTATGAACGTGAACTGGAAAAATCGGGTCGTTCCCGTTTTTCGATGAGTCGTGACGAAATTTATAGTGAAGTTTGGAATTTTGTACAGAGTAAACGCGGCGATATGGAACTGCAGTTAAGGGCGCTCGGGGCTTCTTGTTCATGGCAGGACCTCACTTTTACCCTGGATGAAAATGTAGTGCGCCGCACCTATAAGACCTTTGAACAGATGTGGAAGGACGGTCTGATTTATCGTGGTGAAAAATTAGTAAATTATTGTACGAAACATCAGACGGCTTTTGCGGATATTGAGGTGGAATATAAGGATGAGAAGGGGGTGCTTTATGAAATT
>JABZKE010000078.1 GCA_015257445.1 Nanosynbacter sp.
TTCCTGAAGTTTCTTTTTAGTCGCTTCGAGGAGGTCGCCAAATTTACCGAACTGACTTTTAACGGCGCCAAGAATTTGCCAAACTTCACTACTGCGTTTTTCAATGGCAAGAGTACGGAATCCCATGAGAAGGCCAGAAAGAATAACTGGTAAAGTACTTGGTGAAGCGATGGTGATATGGAATTTTTGGCGGATTTCATCGTCGAGGCCAGGAATGCGGAGGATTTCGGCGTAGAGCGATTCGGTTGGCAAGAACATCATAGCGAACTCAGTGGTGTGTGGCGGATCGATGTATTTGGTGGAAATTTTCTTGGCCTGCTCTTTGACATCGATAGCTAAGGCTTTTTGGAATTTCTGAATCTCAGTTTTATCGCCCTGCTCATAGGCAGCAATTAGACGTTGGTAATTCTCGACTGGGAATTTGCTATCGATTGGTAAGAAAACTTGAGTGGATTCATCTTTGCCAGGCATCTTGACGGCAAACTCGACACGATCACTCGAGCCTTTTTTAGTAGCGATATTTTCACAATACTGGTCTGAGCTTAAGGTGTCACTAATGATGTTTCCGAGTTGAACTTCGCCATAAATACCGCGGGTCTTGACGCCTTCCATGACCTTTTTTAGATCACCGACGCCGTTAGCGAGAGTTTTCATTTCGCCGAGACCTTGATAGACCTGGGTAAGCTGGGTGGAAATAGTCTTGAAGCTTTCATTAAAGCGTTTTTCGACTGAAGCCTGGAGTTTTTCGTTGACAGTTTGACGCATCTCTTCGAGTTTCTTGGTATTATGGTCTTGAAGTTCACGGACACGAGTATCGAGAGTTTTTTGAACTAAGCCAAAATTATCGGAGATTTCTTTGCGATTTTCGCGGAAGTTAGTGCCAATATCTTTAGTGACGCGATCGACGTTAGTTTCAATACGAATCATACGTTCATTCATATTGGCAAAAGTCTGCGTGGTTTGGTCTTGAAGAGTGGCGATGCGGTTTTTGAGTTCTGGTAGATCGGTGTTTTTCTGATTGGTTTTCGAAAAAACGATAAATAGAATGATTAGGTTGACGACTGAAACGATGAGTAAAATAAGTGTGGTAATATCCATGAAATCCTCTTATGCTAATAAATAAATTATAACACAAAAACAGAGAGAAAAAAATGGCCATAATAAAAATTAGAGATTAGTGCGATTATTTAGAGCGGCGCTCAAAGTGATTTGATCCGCAAAAGACAGATCAACGCCGAGTGGGAGACCGCGAGCTAGACGGGTAATGGTGAGTTCGGGATATTTCTCAGAAAGCATTTTTTGTAAAAGCAGAGCCGTACTCTCACCCTCTACGCTTGGATTGGTGGCGATGATGATTTCTTTGACCTGATCGTTTTGGACACGAGAAATTAGTTCTTTGATATGTAAGACTTCTGGTGTGATGCCGTCAATCGGCGAAATTGCACCGCCAAGCACATGATAGGTGCCACGATATTCTTTAGTCTGCTCAAAAGCATAGATATCTAGTGGTTCTTCGACGACAAGAATGGTGGTCTTATCACGTTCGGGTGAATCATAAAGCGGCGAAGTCTCTTCGTCGGCATTGATTAAAGCGAAAGTGATCGGACAGGTTTTGACCTGTTCGTGTAAATTGATCAAAGCGTTAATGAGTTGTTCCGAGATTTTACGATCACTACGAAAAAGATAGGTCGCGTAACGCTCGGCGGTTTTATTCCCTACGCCCGGCAGTTTGCCCAGCGCGTCGATAGTATCAGTGAGGGCTCTAGGGAGCATTAAGCGCCAAGTCCTAGGTTGCCAAGTTGGCCCATCAAAGGCTTCATTTTGTCGGCAGCAATTTCTTGAGCTTTAGCGTAACCGTCGCGGAAGCAGTTTTCAATCCAACGTTCGAGTTCGGCAATATCTTCGAGATCGACACGTTCTGGGTCAATGGTAACTTTTTTGACTTTTAATTCACCAGTAATCTGTACTACGACGGCACCGTCGCCAGCTTCTACTTCTACAATTTCATTTTTGAGATCTTTTTGTGCTTTACGAAGTTCATTAAGCATTTTCATCTGGTCAAAGGTAGCACCCATAATTTCTCCTATTATTCTCTATTCTTAATTAATATTTATTATAACATCTCTTACTTAGATTTATAAAGATAGAGACGGTCTGCATTCTGAGATTTTTCGTTGGTCACGATATGTTCGAGTTCATAATTTTCGGTATCTGTAATTTTCTCGAAACTAATAATACTATGCTTCTCAGTATTCTCACTAAGATCTGAGATGTATTGATATTTCGGAGTTTTGTTAAAGATGGTGTATGAGTTAGCTAAATGGACATAAAAATTACGATTTTCTTGATTATCTGGTAGATAGAGTAAATGATTTTTGTAATAACGATCGAGTAGTTTTATGTCGTTAGTGAATTGGTTAGCAACCGGTGCGCTATAGCGATAGCCGTAAATAAAATGATTGAGGTCTGAAACAATAACAATAAGCATAAATAAGCCAATCGGAAGCACGCCAATAACCTTAGCATAGGGGTTGTAAGGAAAAATACTGGACCATTTATGGAGAATGTATTTCATACCGTGGGCAACTAGGATCGCGAGTGGTAGGATAAAAAGAATAATCATTTGTGGATTGAGACCAGAAATTAATATGGTGAAAACTGTAAGTAAAAAGGCCATAGAATTTCGTGAGGCAAAGAAGCCCTTGAAGGTCGAGATGAAGCCAATAATGGCTAGGGTAATGGCCGGTAAGCCATAAAGCGGAGCGAGAAAAGTACTTTCAACCAATCCGTTCCAGGTGATTGCTACCCGTACAGCGTTTCCGAGGTTATGGAAGTAATTGGCAAAAGAAAAATTCGGCATGAGGAGTAATTCGGTAAAAATTTCTGGATGTTTAAGACCACGCAAAATTAGTATGATAACGGCAGAAATCACCATTAGGCTGAAAATCGCGAGTGGAATTTTTGGCAGATTTTTAAGAGTAAAACGTAGATGTGGATGAACGAAAACGTAGATTAAAATAAAGAAATCTAGGTAGAGCATGTATGGAGTAAAAATACTTAGACACATAAAAATGCCGAAGAGGAAGCACCAGCTGGCCTTGGGTTTGTTTTCGCCTTGAACTTTAGAGCCGAGCCAAAGCAAAAGTGTAGTCCAGAATAAAATCATGATTAAGGCGGTGCCACTGCCAGAGATAAAAAGAAAGCTGGAGGATAGTACAGTAATAATACTGGCCATAATGGCGGTGTTGTTTTTAAACCAACGGTTAAGGAGGAGAATAATTAAAATACAGGTAATCGCGCCAATAATTACACTCGGTAACATAATT
>JABZKE010000079.1 GCA_015257445.1 Nanosynbacter sp.
GATTAAGGGGCGTGAAGAATTTCATCAGTCACAGGCGGGGGTGTTGCATTTTAGTAACGTTTTGAAGTTAGCGGCACAGAAAAAAATGATGTTAAATGTTCACGAATCGATTAAGGGCACCGGTCTCGAGCGAACTTATCCGAACTTGCTCTGCACGGAGGGGGCGAAGGGGCAGGAATATGAAGGTGGTGGTTTGAATTCTAAACACGCGGTGATTCTACCTTTTACGAGAATGCTCGCCGGTGGCTTTGATTTTACACCGGGAATTTTTGATTTAAATAATCCAGCGAAAAAAGTTTATTCCACTCTGGCCAGGCAGTTAGCCTACTATGTTGTGTTTCATTCTGGAATGCAGATGTTGGCCGACCGTCCAGAATCTTATGAAAAAAATCGGGATGCGTTGTCATTTATTCAAAAAGTACCAGTGAATTTTGAAATTGAAGTGCCTTTGCTCGGTAAAATCGGTGAATATTATGCGGTGGCCAGGCGCGGGCGAGGAGAGACGGACTGGTATATCGGTGGTATCGTCGATGACATGGCGCGTACGATGAAAATTAAGTTAAGTTTCTTGGAAAAAGACGTGAAATATAATGCTTTTATATTCCGTGATGGCGACACGGCGGATTTTCGCACGAATCCGACGGATCTCAAAATCGAGCGTCTGGTAGTGGACGCGGAGGATGAGCTGGAAATTCCGGTAGTAGGAATGGGCGGCTTCGCGGTGAGACTAATGAAGGTTTAAAATAGAGATAACCTGGAAATAGATTCCAGGTTTTTTGATAAAAAATAACAGATACGACGTAGAGATAAGCTCTACGAGTTGTTTTAGATAACACAAATACTGTGTAGAGATGAACTCTACAAAATTAGATTAATTCAGCGGTGAGAATTAGGCGTTCGGTATAGTCGTGCCCAGAGATTTTTTCGCCATGACAGGTCATCAAGGTGATGGTTGGGGTGGATTTTTTGGCCAGGAGTTTCGACATATTGATGTCGGATTTTTGCTGGATTTTGCGGGTTTTGATCTGGTAGGTTTGGTCGCCAAAGCGGAAAGTGTCGCCAATTGATAGCTTGTTGAGATTTTGAAAAATGGTGGTGGAGTGACCGATAATAAAATCATGATTTTGATTAGCGTGGTAGACTCCAGCAATGCGTTCTGGCGAAGTGAGGGTATTTTCATCACTAATCTCGAGTGAGCGAATCGGTGAAGTGAGACTGATTTTGGGAATTTCAAGTATGAGATTAGTATTGGCTTCTACGGTCTGGGGCTGAAAAGCTAAAAAGGTAAAAATCAGAAAGAAGCATAGATACAATGCGCCAAAAACACCAAAAACTGATGATTTCTTGATTTTCATAATGCTCCCGTTTATAAGTTTATTTTAGCAAAAGCTTATGCTTAAAACAAGAGTTTAGAATGGAGTTTGGCTGGGGATAATACTAAAAATGATGATTTCAGCGTGCAGTTAATAGACGAAAAAACATGGGTAATATTCCCTGTTCTTATTAAATAGAATCGTAGGGCTCGCGGATTGGGAAAGAAATGGAGGTACCGAAGCCGAGACGGGATTTAATTTTGGCGCCAAGTGCGGAATATTGTTCACTACTGTCGACGGTCATCACGACGCTGTCATCGGTAATTACTAGATGATATTTGGCTGGGGTGATATCGATGCTTTGGGTGGAAGTGGCGTTCATGGAGATTAGAATATTTCCCTTAGTCGGATTTTTGAGACGTGAATTAAGGTAGCCAACGATAAATTTGATAATGTCGGTATAGTTTTCAACTTGGTGACGACGACGAATGACATCGAGGTCGAGATTAACGCCAATTTTTTCAAGCTTAATGAGATATTCACGATAAATTGGGTCGATGATGTCCGAAAGATACATGAATTTGCGATCAAAAACACTGGTGTGAACCTTGGTGGCATCAAGAAATTTAGAGATAGATTGCCCTTGCATAAACATATTATATCATAGACCTGGATTATGTTTTTTTAGCATTTCACGATGCGCACGGTAATTTGGATCATGACTTTCGACTTCCCGCCAAAAAGCTTTGGAGTGGTCGGGATGATTGATATGTGCGAGTTCGTGAATAATTAAATAATCACGTAAAACTTCGGGTACTTGCATGAGGCCGATATTCATAGAAATAGTGAACTCGTAGCCACCGAATAGAGATTTTTTACGACGCGTACAGGAGCCCCATCTGGTAGACTGGTGCTTTAAAGTTACTTTGTCATAATGATAGCCATAACGCTTCGCGAGATATTCAAGGCGGTAGGGTAAATATTCTTTGGCTTGTTTCATAAGGAGCTTTTTCTGGGTGTCTCGAGCGCGTTGTGTGGCTGGGTCAGCTAAATTTAGACTACGCAAACGCTCTCGCATGGAATCGAGGCTTTTTTGAATTTGACGATCCGTGACATAGGATGGAACCGACATTTGGAGTCGTCCAGAAGTGGAACGTGAAAAAGAAATGTTTTTAGCTAAGGCATTGCGGCGAACAATAATTTCGCCAAATTCAGAATCGGCGAGAATCATTTTGGAGTTGAGCTAAGACATGAGAAAGCTGGGTCTCAAAAGTGTGTTTACCAGAGAGGATAATCGGTTTTTCAATCTCGGCTGGAGCTTCCATGAGACGGATACGGCGATCGTATTCTTCTTTGGCGCGCGCAATTGAGCGGAGCTTGAGCTTCAAACGCAGTTTGATAGTGTTAATATCGGTCTGAATCCAAACCAGAGTCGGCGCATAACCAGATAGTTTCAATAGTTTACGCACGGAATTACGTTCGTCTTCGGTATCGAGACCACCTTCAATCACGATGTTTTGACCAGTTTTAGCAATCGCCTCGAGGACGACGTGAATTTGTTTCTCTGTGAAGTCCGCTTCTTCACGCAAGGCTCGAAGATCGTAGTAAGGAGCCTTGAAACGTTGTGAGAATTTTTCACAAAATGTAGTTTTTCCACTACATGGCGCACCGAATACCAGGATAGCTCGAGGTCTTGTTTTCTTTTTACCTTCCATATTGGAGATATTATATCATGGAAGTAATTAGGTGAACAAATAATTTAAAATTTAAAGCTGATTTATGAGCTTTGATTTTTTACTGAGGCGTTTTAATTCGGAATCGAAGGGGCGGTAATAAGATTTCGTGAGGGCGGAGGAATTGGCGAGGAGAATTTGCGA
>JABZKE010000080.1 GCA_015257445.1 Nanosynbacter sp.
CTTTCTAGCCTGCCTTTTGCGAAGAACTTAAACTCGCGCCCGACCTTGCCTTCTGAATTTAATGAAGCGGATCTGGAATATCCAGCCAAGGCTAAGAAAGCAAGTCCGAGTGATGAAATTGAAATTAATGAAAAAGCCGCTTCGTCCGGTAGTGTTTCTCGTGTCCGCACTACTAATGAAGACGCTGCTAATCGTGCGAATGCCACCTCGAATCTGACGAAAAATTCGACTATGAATCTGGATTCCGAAGAAGTCGCGAAGAATTCTGAAGATGAAGAAGACTCTGATAATCAGCCGAAAAAGATTCTTACTCTCGATTCATTGAAAAACCGTATCATTATCGGTGTAGTGGCTGCGGTTCTTTTGATTGGAAGCTTCATCTGGGCCTTTATTTTGGCCCCTGCCGCTAAGATTTCTGTCAAAATTAAGACCATCGCCGAGAATTTCTCCGAAAATGTTTCTTTTGTTACTGATGCCAAGCAAGCTGTTTCAAAAGATGGTAAATTCTTCCTCGAAACCGCCAGTCTCGAGAAGAACTCTGAAGTTGAATTTGAAGCTACTGGTGAGAAAAACGTTGGTGATAAGGCCACGGGTGAATTACGCCTCATCGCGACTTTCGATATGTCGACTACTACCGCTACGGCTTCTAGGCCAGATGTTGCGACTGTTCCTCAAGGTTCCGCCTTCGCCTACCGCAATCTCAATTTCTTAACCAACCAAGAGGTAAAAATTTCTTGGGATGGTTCGATCTCGAATTGTGACGCCGGTCGCCACAGTGGTAAATGTCAGGTGGCTAAAACCGTGAAAGCTACCGCAATCGAAGGTGGTGCAAAATATAATATTGAAGCTGTTAGCTCCGGCTGGCAATCTTCTGTGGCTGGAGTTGAAGGTTATGCTAATTCCGCATTTAAGGGTGGTACTGATAAGATTCAAAAAATTGTCACCGCTTCTGATATTACCAAAGCTAAGGAAAAATTAACCGAAGCTGATGGCGTAAAAGAGGAATTATTTGAAAAAGTACCTTCTGACGATATTAAAATTGAAGATAGCTACAAAAAAGTTACCGCTGACCCGACTTCCAGTCCTGCCGTTGATCAGCCGACAGAGAATGGCAAAGCCAAGCTCACGGCCAAAACTACTTATAGTGTAAATTATGTCGATAAGGCTGCCATTGAAGAATATGTTAAATCTGTGGTCTCTACTCGTCTCGGTGGTGATCAGAAGATTTACGAAACTGGCAATATTTTCATTGAAAAATTCCAAAACAATAATAATTCTGTAACTGCTAAGATTAAGGCTACCTTGAAAACTGGTCCAGAAGTCACCGAACAATCTGTACTCGAAAAATCCCTCGGCAAAAAAGTTGGCGAAGTGACTACTTTAATTAAATCCATCAATGGCGTTTCTGATGTTGAAGTGAATACTTCCTTCCCATGGGTGCGTCAAATTCCAAACGACGCCAATAAAGTATCAATTAAAATCACGGTAGAGAACTAATGCGCATTATTGGTTTAGATGTGGGCACCAAGCGTATCGGCGTAGCGAAAGCGGATACTTCTGTTCGCATCGCTATCCCGAATGGCTTCGTTCTGGTGAATGGTCAGGAAATTCCCGAAATTCTCCGTATTGCCAGACTCAATGATACGAATTTCTTTGTCGTGGGTTTACCTCGTAGTAATGATGGTAATGAAACTGCTCAGTCTGCCTATGCGCGTAAATTTGCCGATACTCTCGCTGCCTCTATGCCGGGCGCCCGTATCTATTTCCAAGATGAATCGCTCACTTCTGTGGTGGCCGAAGAACGTCTGAAAAAACGCAAAAAGAATTTTGAAAAAGGCGAAATCGATGCCGAAGCTGCCAGCATTATCTTGCAGGATTTTATCGAACATTATGCTGCTAAGCTCGCTCAAAATGCCGCCAGCAAAATACCGAATCAACTAGCGAGTCCTGCCACCAATATAGACCCATCTGCGAGTCCTGCCACCACGCTCGGATCACCAGAAGTTCAATCTATTATTAATGAGCCTACGAAGCCAGAGTTAGGTTCTGCGGAGTCTCCCAGGCCAGATAGAAGTTTAGAAAAACCTATGAAAAAAGTTAAACGTATTTTACTTTCACTCTTTATCTTGCTATTTCTCGCTGGGCTATTTGGTGGTGGGTATTATTGGTATTCCTTGCAACCAGTTTCTTCCGCTAATTGTCGTTTTGATTCGGCTAAGGCCGCCGCTGAATCCAACGAAAAAGAGGCAGACTCTAATTGTGAATATCAGACCATTGAAGTGACGGCTGGTGAGTCCGTTAAGCAAATCGCGAATAATCTCAAGCAGGCCGATTTAATTAGAAATCCTCTGGCTTTTGAGCTTTATGCTCGCATTAATAATCTTCACGCCAAACTAAAAACCGGTAAATACAGTTTTCGTAAAACCATGTCAGCTCGTGCCATCGCTAAACAATTAGTGAATGGTGTAGTTTCTTCCGATGTCTTTAATCTGACGATTCTACCAGGCACCAATCTTCTCGGGGATAAAGGCAAGTCGCAGACTGGCATCATTCATCAGTTTCGCACTCTCGGCTATTCCGAAGAGGAAATTAACCAGGCCCTCACTAAGCACTATGACAACCCTGTCTTAAAAGGTCTCTATGCTGACGAAACTAAACTTTCTAACCCAGAAATTCCTGTAAAGTTGGCACTTGAGGGGTATCTCTATGGAGAAACCTATCAATTTTATAATCACGAAAAACTCGAAAATGTCATTACTACAATTTTGAACCAATTTAATGACGTGGTAGTGTCTAATCAGTTGGAAGAAAAATTTAAGGCCAGAGGTTTATCTTTGCGTGAGGGAATTATTCTTGCTTCCATTATCCAGAAAGAAGCTCGCACCGAAGATATGCCGGGTGTCTCGATGGTCTTTCAGAATCGTTTAAAACAGGGCATTGCATTGGGTTCTGATGTGACTGCGACTTATGCTGCGGATATTACTGGCATTGATCGTACTAATGCCACTAATGCCGATATTTTAGCCGTCAACAGTCTTTATAACACTCGTAAGTTCCCAGGTCTACCTCCAGGCCCTATCGCCGTGCCTTCCAAAGCTGCGCTTCTTGCGGTAGCTGAACCAGATAGTTCGAAAGCCTCTATGCTTTATTTCTTGACAGGCGACGACGGTCTCATGTATTATA
>JABZKE010000081.1 GCA_015257445.1 Nanosynbacter sp.
TGGAAATTACCAGAATAAATTAATTCTGTCTTTTGTTTCGAACCCATACTCCATGCATGCCTTAATGACGACAGGTATTAATTTTAATACAAAAATTAAAACTTTAGAAACGGGCGGAAATAGGATTGAATATATTTCGCGAAGTATGACGGCTCCGAGCTCGGGTATAAATACCGTAAGTCTTGAGGATGAGGTTAATTCGGATTATGAGATTAAGGCTTGGTATGATTCTGCTACGAAGGCAGTGTACTACTATACGGAAGCAGGGAAGATTATTTTGAATGATGATAGTAATGCGATGTTCCATAATCTAGTGAATTTAACTTCACTAGATGTATCAAGTTTTGATACATCGAAAGTGAGGGGGATGGGAAATATGTTTTTTGGTGATGAGAAACTTACCACACTAGATTTATCTAATTTTGATACACGGAATCTAATAAATATGGATAAAATGTTCTACGGAATGTCGAGTTTAACAGATTTAAATATCAATTCTTTTAATACTTCTAATGTAACAAATATGAATGCGTTATTTTATGGTATGTCGAATATTGAGAATATTAATATCTCGAGTTTTAATACACAGAATGTGACGAATATGAGTCATATGTTTTCGGGTATGCATAAATTGAAGCAGTTGCAACTACCTACTACTTTTAATACGGCGAATGTAACGGATATGAGTTTTATGTTTGCGCAAAATCATAAGTTAAAGACGCTTAATCTAGGAGGTTTAAATACCAGTCGCGTGACAACGATGGAAGCAATGTTTAATAATATGTGGGCGCTGGAAAATTTGGATGTTTCGAGTTTTGATACGAGTAATGTGACGAATATGAGAGATATGTTTGGCGGGGTGGCGAAAGTGACGGTGCTAAACTTGGATAATTTTAATACCTCGAAAGTGACAGATATGTCGAATATGTTCAATTCGATGCTTACGATAGAAAATTTAAATTTGCCAAGTTTTGATACACGCAACGTGATAACGATGAACGGGATGTTTGGCGGCATGGAGGGATTGAAAAACTTGAATATTTCAAGTTTTTATACAAGTAGTGTACGGGATTTTCGATATATGTTCGGATTAGGAAGAGCCGATATATATGGTCATGATCAGGTGGATCATTTGGAGCATATTTACGCATCGAAAAAGTTCGTGATTTCGGCAATGGAAACGGGTGGCAGCGAAGGAATTTTTTACCGCAGACCAAGTTTGACGGTGGGTGCGGGCTGCACTTATGTTTCAGGAACGGGGAATCCATTCTGTATTGGTTCGACTTGGGTAGTGGTTCCATAACTTTGTATTTTGTGTGGGGGGGGGTCGATTTGGGTGGTATTGCTATAGTGAAGGAGTTATAAGGGGTGTTTGGAAAACTAAGGATTCAGGCTTATCTTTTTATTCCGGATATGCTAAGATAAATTCATATGGGAATGGGAAAAAGTTGTATTTCTGTTAGTAAAAACAAAATCAAATTTTTTTCGTGGTTTTTGGGGTGTCTATTTGCGTTTAACTTGGGATTGATTAGTTTTGGCGTGGAAAGAGTGTCGGCTGCATTTGTGCCGACACTTTCCGTGTCGGCATGGCGACCAGAAACGAAAGTGAAGGGATCTGATGTTTTAAAAACAGCGAATAAGACAACTGAGGCTAGTGTGTGGTTCCAAGTTCAAACAAATAATCGTACTGGCTATACAGCAAGTTTTAGTACTGATACAGATAATACTGATTTGGTGAATTCATTATCTTCGACTAATTCGAAAATTGCTTCGGTTAAATCTAATTATGCCCTAGCTGATTTTCCTGTTAATACTTGGGGATACAAATTAGATTCAGGAAGCTATACGCCAATTCCTGGTCTCTCTAATCCGGTGAATATTTTTCAAACAACCAAACCAAATCCATCGGAGTATAAGGGTATATATTTTGGTATGAAGTTAGGCGATGACCTAGAGGGCGGGACTTATGAAAATAAAATTATTTTTTCGATAGTAACGAATCCATACGAGAAAAAAGCTCTAATGGTAAAAGGCGAGAGGATTCAATCCCGTCTTAGGAGTTTTAACGAAAATGGAAATAAAACAAAGCGCTTTAAGAGAAGTGCTAGTTTGCCGGGAAATCTAGAAGATGACGACTCTGATTTTGAAATTAAGTTGTGGTATGACAAAGCAGCGGAAACTGCTTATTACTACTCCGAGTCGGGAAAGATATTTTTAAATGAGAATTGCAATTCGATGTTTGCGGATGATATATTCGGTCAATATGGATTAAAAAATCTTGAGGAAATTGAACTTACTGGGTTTGATACAAGTAAGGTAAAAAGCATGTATCTAATGTTCTCATATTTGAAAAATCTTACAAAATTAGATCTTACAGGTTTCGATACATCGAATGTGACTAGTATGTGGAAAATGTTTTGGGGGTCTGAAAAATTAACAAATCTAAATATATCTAATTTTAATACTAAAAATGTGACTAATATGGAGGAGATGTTTAGTGGGTTAAAGTCTATTGAACAATTGAACCTTTCTTCATTTGATACGAGTAGTGTTACTGATATGAATAATATGTTTTATGGTATGTCTAAGATTACCTCGTTGAATCTTTCAAATTTTGATACTTCGAAAGTAACGAATATGAAATACATGTTTTATGATGTGTCTAATATTGCCACATTGGATCTTTCAAATTTTGACACTTCGAAAGTAACGAATATGAAATACATGTTTTATGGTACAAAAGAACTTGTTACTTTAGATATTTCTAACTTTAATACGTCGAATGTGACTAATATGGATAGCATGTTTTTTATTTACTTAAAAAATCCATCCGATGCAAAACTGGAGCGGATTTATGTGAACAATGATTTTGATACTTCTAAAGTCGTAAATGCTAGCTATTTATTTTATGGTCGTAGAAAGCTTCGTGGTGGTAATGGCTCATTCCTGGCGGAACCAGGTATGGCAGACAAAACTTGGCTTCGCGTGGATCGTCCTGGAGTGCAGGGTTATTTTACTCGTAAACCATAGTGGTATGGGAATATTTTGGCCATAAACTTATAGAGGCGTGAGGATATTTGGCGCGTGAAATCATAGCGGTGTGAGTTTTATTCCGTCTTAACCTGTGATAAGATAAAAGTAATGGTGCAATTAGGTGTAAAAACAAACAAAGG
>JABZKE010000082.1 GCA_015257445.1 Nanosynbacter sp.
CCGTGACATTAGTAGTGGCCGCCTCTGGGAATGAAAGAGTCTTGGCCTGCTGCTCAGTGATCGGGAATTTGAGTGCCTGTTCGCCGTTTAGTCCAGATAAGAGATTACCATAATTCAAACCTTGACGGAGCGCTTGACGGAAGGCCTTATCTTGAAGCGCGGTATTGGAAGTAGAGGTCGTATTTAGGAAGGCAAAGACGCCATAATTAACGGTGGTTTGTTGCTCCTTGAGACTTTTTTCGTTAAGAAGCTCCGTAGTGTAACGAGACGGAAGGCTGCCAGTGGCGGTAATAGAGCCGGATTTTAGTGAAGCCTTAATCGCGTCAGTGGTTAAGAAAGCATGGATAGAAAAACTATCAAGCAGAGTCTTTCCCTTGTAATAATTTTGGTTACGGTTCAAATAGACTACTTTTTCGCCTTCATTACCGATGGTTTGGGTAGCCTTAAAGACGAATGGACCAGAGGAAATTGGCTTAGTAAATAGCTTATGTTCATTCAATTGTTCCGGCTTCACATCTTTCAAAATATGGGCGGGAAGGATTGGGAAATTCAAATTACTCTCGAAGAAAGCATTAGTATTTTCGAGCTTAAAAACCAGTGAATCATCTTCGGATTGACGTACGGTGACACCGTTTAATTTATTACTGAAGTTCGATTTTAGAGAAGCGCTCTTAATCGTATTGACTGTGTAGAGCACATCTTCAGTAGTAAGATCGTCGCCGTCTGACCATT
The DNA here is from genome assembly GCA_015257445.1 of Nanosynbacter sp. Lineage (GTDB taxonomy): Bacteria > Patescibacteriota > Saccharimonadia > Saccharimonadales > Saccharimonadaceae > Nanosyncoccus. The sequence continues at coordinate 733 of JABZKE010000082.1, forward strand.
TCAAATTCTGGCGCAGGCGTACCGTCCACTCATCGCCAGTAGTATTACTAGTGATAGTTTCAGCCAACCCCGCACCAGTATGGCCAGAATAATCCACCTCGGCGAGACGGGCAAACATTAGACGAGAAAGAGCTTCTTCTGAGAAAGTAGTAGCAAAAAGCGGATTCATAGAGTTGATCTTACCTAGAGTACCTTCGGTGAAATTACCACCATCGGTGTAGGTTTCCACGGCGTAAGATTCGGAATACCAAACTGATTGAACAGTGGCAAAAAGCAGAATAGCGAGAATTAAAAGCACCCATTCCAAGACAAAGAGACGGACATTTTTCACATGTGAAATATGACCGATCAAGTTCTCCTTGACGTGCTCTTTACCGTTTTCGCTAATTTTGCGACCAAAGAGCGTAATTTTTTTGGAAATTTTTTGACTACGTTTTTTGAGGGTCTTATTCATAATTTAACTAATGGTAGGTAGCAAAAGCATACCTAAGATTGAGGCGACGAACATCACGACCAACACCACAGTGGCATTAAAGAGGGATTTTTCGAGACCTCGACGGGTGGTGTATAATTCACCACTTGCACCAAAGCCTGCACCGAGAGAGGCGCCGCGTTGTTGCAATAAAATAAGGAGCATGGCGAGAACGGCCGAGATAAGACTTACACTTTCGAGGATACTTCCAATATTCATAATTTAATTATAGTCTGGAATGACGAAATTAACAAGACTTGTCAGGACACTCATGAGCAACCATGACCAGACTAGCTGAATACCAGAGATAGAAATATGTGGAACCAAGTGTACGACCAACCACAACATTGCAATATTGAGCACTAGGTTAAAAATTCCCATGGTGAGTAAAATCAGAGGCAGGGCGAAAATAGTTAAAATTGGTTTCACAATGGTCTGAACCACAGAAAGGACGAGGCCAGCGGTGACGAAGACCCCAAAAGTATCGACTTCCCGATCGACACGACCAAAAAGTTTGACACAAATCCACATCAAGAACGAGGATACGATCCAGCGCAGGATGAAAAATTTAATTTGCTTTTTTATCATAAGCCTATTGTAGCACGATTTTATATGATTTTATTTAAACATGCGCTTATTGCGGAGCTGACGATGAAAAGTAATAGCAAAACGATGCGCCTCTTCATCGATCCGTGCGATAAGTTTGGCGAGATGCGATTCATTAGAGAAAACTTGACTGGAAAAACTCATAATCCCCTGGTGTGAGTGTGGGATAATCAAATTAACATCCGCGTTTCTAGTATGGTCACCGGATTTATTGCGGCCGATGGCGGGAATTTTAGCCTCTATCAACAGGGGTAAAACTGCCCGAAGTTGCAAATCAGAGCCATCCAAGATAATCAAATCAGGATATTCCCATTCCTGATGTTTGAGACGACGTGTCACCACTTCGCGCATGCTGGCGGTGTCATCATTCTTGCTACTACGGATTTTAAATTTACGATAGTCCGTGCGGCTAGCCACGCCATTTTTGAAAACTACCATGCTGGCCACGGTGTCGGAGCCAGAAATATGCGAAATATCATAGCCTTCAATGCGACGGGGTACCGACTCGAGATTAAGGAGCTTTTGTAGTTGTAATAATGCTTGATCAGAGGATAAATCGAGAAATTCCTTGTCGGAAAAAATAATTTTACGCTTTAGCCCCTTCAGACCAAAGTATTCATCGCGGAGTTTGGCGGCCATTTCGAACTCACCGAGCGAGGCGTGGCGGCGCATGTCGCGCTCAATTTCTGTGAGCAGGTTGTCGCGGTCGCCGTTCAGATAACGGATGAGGCGACGGAGCTCAGTTTTGTAGGCTTTTTCGGTAGTTTTACCAATTTCGATACCTGGCGTAAGGCCGAGATCAGTATCGAGAGTTTTCTTGCCATTATAAGGCTTGTCGTAATAAGGAAAAATCTTTCTTAATACTCTTAGCGCCTTAATAATCGTAGTTTTGGCGTAAAACGGGCCGATATAGGTCGCCTTATCATCTAAGGGATTTCGCGTAATCGAGACATCCGGCACCGACTGATCCATATTAATCCGGACATAGCTGACAGTTTTATCGTCACGAAGTAAAATATTCCACTTCGGCATATAGCGCTTAATCATTTCCGACTCGAGGAAGAGCGCATCCATTTCGGTGTCGACGATTAGCCAATCAGTGTCGTGAATTTCCGCCACTAAGGCTTCAGTTTTGGGATCTTTTTCGGTATTTTGAAAATATTGACGAACCCGATTTTTTAAGACCGCCGCCTTGCCCACATAAATCACTTCCCCTTCGCGGTTTTTATGAAAATACACCCCAGGGCTACTGGGGAGTGTTTTCAGTTTAGCTTTGAGTTCCGCCGAAATCATTATTTTAATTATAAAATATTTCTGATTTTTTACAAAATCCGCCCTAAGTTAACATCTCAAAGT
>JABZKE010000083.1 GCA_015257445.1 Nanosynbacter sp.
TGAGAATAAAAAATAAAAACCATAAAAAAATAAAAATTGCGACAACATTAATGGTTTTATCTGGTGCGGCATTATCACCAATGCTGTTTGATTTGCCAACACCAGTATCGGCAGTGCAACAATCTGCCTCAACAACAATTAGCGTTGTAATTGATCCTGTAATTTCAATTACTACGCCAAACTCAATTGATATTAATATTACGCCTACTCCTACCGGTGCGTTCAATACTGGGACTGGCACGGTGAATGTCTCGACCAATAATGGTAAAGGCTATACCACCTATGTCACTTCTAAGACGACGGATACGGATTTATCTCAGCCAGCTGCCTCTGGTGTAGCGGATAAAATCCCTTCAATCAGTCAATCAAATTCTACGATTTCTGGTACGGGCTGGGGCTGGTCTGCTGACGGCACCACTTACAATCCAGTGAAACAAACTGGTACTGTGGATGCTTCGACGATTTTTGCTAAGACTACTTCGGCAGCTACCTCTGGTAGTGCTAAGACTATTACGGTCGGTGCAAGTGCCACCACCTCTATTCCAGTAGGTGCTTATTCGAATACATTGCTCTTTACAGCAGTTGCGAACCAATAATACTTTCTTTTTCGATTCCCTGTGGTCGACGGGCCGCAGGGGTCGAAGGAATTAATAAAGGATCTTGTTTTAAAACTGCGTGGAGATGCTTTAGGGGCCGCCTTCGGGCGGTCTTTTTTGGTTGATTTCTGATTGGGCTCTGGTGGATTTTATAGGTTAGTTTTTGAGTTTTTAACTTGGGTCTTAAAAATTTAAGCATCAAAAAACCCCAAGTAAGGGTGGGCATCACTTGGGGTTATTAGACCCTACAACGCATCTCTATTGATTCCGGGAGAGCCCCGGAGCGTGACCCACCTCACTCTATTGGGGCCCGCCGGTTATAGGGGTTGCTATGTTCTTAAAAATTGACTTTCAAGTGGAGGTAATACTTATACTTACAACCGATAAAAGAAAAATTGTAAGCCGAAAGTCTTTTAAGAACACGCAACTTCTGTTATATTGGTAACAGAAATTATGATTTATTTAGGTGCGGTTTAGAGATCGTGCCTTTTTCTGGCTCCAACCCCTAACTGATTCGTATTATAGCATTATAAATAAAAATAGTCAATACATAAAATGTAAAAAATATTAAAATCAAGTACAAAATTGGAGGTTTTTGTGCAAGTCAAATCTATTTCCCCTCTAGAAGACGGGTTTTTGCGTAAATTAGAATTCATTGCGCTTAAGCCTAAAATATTGTATTATTACGGAAAATTACCCGGCGAATCGGTAAAATCTGAGGCTAAGGGGGAGAAAAATATTTCAGAAAAAGAAAATGTTTCAGAAAAAGTCTCGAGGTCGGACTATGTACGACCGAAGACCGTGGCGGTGGTGGGGGCTAGAAAATACACCAAATATGGTGAAGAATGGGCATATAAGATAGCTTATGAACTAGCAAGGCGTGGAGTGATCATCGTGAGTGGGTTGGCTTACGGGATTGATTCGATCGCGCATCGGGCGGCGTTAGATGCGGGCGGGGTGACAGTGGCGGTGTTAGGAACGCCAATCGACAAGATATATCCAGCTCGGCATACTGGTTTGGCGCGGGAGATTGTGGACCAGGGTGGTATGGTGCTATCGGAATATCCACCACAAGAGATTTTGGCGAAAGATGAGAAGTTGTCGCGAATGTTAAATAGTCAGTTAGGGATGCGATCGGCTTTTCTAAAACGCAATCGATTAATCGCAGGGCTAGCCGATCTGGTGGTGGTAGTCGAAGGAGGAGTGAAATCTGGTTCATTAAATACGGCGCATCATGCCATGGAACAGGGCGTGATTGTATATGCGGTGCCAGGGGATGTGAGTCGTAGTAATTCTCTGGGATGTAATCGATTATTGGGGCGTGGTGCGGTAGCTTTTACTGAGGTGGATGAATTGTTAGATGAGTTAGGGCTAAAAATTCGTAAACCAAGGGAAAGTTTAAAACAGATTAAGGAAATGTGTAGTACGGAGAATGAAGCTTTGATGGTTTCAGTGATGCTTAGAGGCATAAAAATGGGCGAAGAAATTCTGGCGCAGATACGGCGGAAGAAGGATTTTTCGGTCTCGGATTTTAGTGTGACAGTTTTTAATCTTCAGATGAAAGGATTGGTAAAACCGTTAGGTAATAACGAATGGATGTTATGTGTGTAGAAAAATTTCAATTGCCGAAGACGATTACTTGGATTGATACAATGAATATTTTTGCGCGGATGGAGAAGATGCGGCGTTTGCATACAATGGCGGTGGCGAAACGCTTTGAATTAAATTTGACCGAAGTAAAAATTATGAGCTATCTCAAGAATAATCAGATTGAGCGGAATCTGAACGAAATTTTAGAGTGTAGTCTAATCGGTGAGACCAGTTTGTGCCGGGCGATTAGTCATTTAGAGCAACGTGAATTTATTAAGAAGGCGTTAAATCCGCAGAATCGTCGATATTTGCAATTAGATTTTTTCGGGGAAGGGAGATTTGTGGCGAGCTATATCGAAATGGAGCAGAAAAAGTTTATCAGTGAGATTTTTGAGGGATTCACCAGAGAGGAGCGTGTGTTGTTTGGACGGATGCTTTGGAAGATAAATTTTAATATCCAGAGTAAAATCCAGAAAAGTTTGGCGACGAAAAATAAGTGATAAGAATTATTCTTGGATAAAATCGTCAATGCGTTTTGCGATATCCGTGAGGATTTCTGGGAGTTTTTCGCGTTCTTCCGATGTGAAGCGGCCTAGTACGAAGTCCACATCGCCCATCTTTTTGCGCATGGCATTATTGGCGGTGCCGAGACGGAGACGCTTAAAATCAGTGGTAGAAAGCGCGCGGATAGTGGATTTAAGACCATTATTGCCACCATCAGTTCCCTTTTCGCGATAACGCAGGGTACCAAAATCGAGATTAAAATCATCACAAAGAATAAGGAGGTCGCTAAGTGGAATTTTATAATAGTTCATGAATTCCTGAATACTAGAACCGACATCATTATAGTAGGTTTGAGGTTCGATAAAGATAGTTTGACCGGATTTTTGCCATTTGGCGTGGAATTTTTCGGATTTTTCAAA
>JABZKE010000084.1 GCA_015257445.1 Nanosynbacter sp.
ATCATAGACCTTAAAACTAACATCATTCAAAACTTGCTGCTCAGTGTAACCCTTAATGCCACGCAGACGATTAAAAATAACTTGCTTGAGACCAAAAGAACGTTCGGTAGGGAGTTTAAAAGTTTTCGAAAGATGAGAGACAGTAATAACTACTTTACGTTCACTAGTCTTAGTTTCAGAGACAGATTTGGACTTAGTTGATTTAGAGATTTTTTTAGACGATTTTTTAAACATTAGGCCTCCTCCGCAAAATATTTAGAGTGTTTTCGGAAGTAAACACTACCAATCGTGATAATAATCAAAGTAATTAGAACTGGAACGAAACGCAAGAAAATATTATCAATAAAATTCCAAACGGTAATAGATTGGTTAGTAATTAAAAGATACCTAGCATCTTGAATGACCTGAGCGATAGGATTGAGCAGTAAAACCTTGGCCGCTACAACACTACTGGCGGAAACCATGGTGATCGGATAAATAATTGGTACTGCATAGAAAAGAGCCTGCATCAAGACTTCCCAAATGGAAGAAATATCGCGATATTTGACATTGATGGAGCCGAGGAAAAAAGCAATACCAAGACTGAGCAGATAAAGCTCCAGAATCACCAGTGGCGCAAGAAGCCAAGTGAAGGAAGGCGTAACGCCATTGAGTAAGGCAAAAACAATAATTACACAGAGATTAATTAAAAAATTAATCAAGGCAGTGATGGTAGACGAAACGACAATAATCCATTTCGGAAAACTAATTTTGCGAAGTAGGCCACTCCGGCCGACGATGGCCTGAATACCTTGACTAGTACATTCCGAAAAGAAACTCCAGAAAACCGTACCGGTCATCAGATAGACGGAATAATGTGGAATATCGCCACCCATTTTCAAAATTTTAGCAAAAACGGTATATAAAATAGCAAATAGAAGCATTGGACGAAGGACAGCCCAAAGATAACCGAGGACGGAACCTTGATAGCGAATTTTAAAGTCAGTCTTGACTAATTCCTTCAGAAGAATGCTATTTTTACGGCTCCAAATTTTTGGAATATTCATAAATAAATTATATCATATGCGAGTTTTGACAAGGGTGCATGTTATAATCAAAACAAATGAAACCATTAATTTCTGTAATTATTCCAATCTATAACACTGGGGACTCGGCAGTCAAATTGCTAAATAAACTTACTAAGCAGAGCTACGAAAATCTAGAAATTATTTGCGTAGATGACGGATCGAAAGACGGGAGTTTTGATTTGATCTCGGAATTTATTAGACAGAGTAAACTGAAAAATAAAAACCTGAATATGACGATTCTGTGCCAAAAAAATCAGGGGGCGGCGGGGGCGAGAAATTTGGGACTAAAAAAAGCTTCGGGAGAATATGTAACTTTTATCGATTCAGATGATGAAGTAAAAAAAACCCATATTGAAGATTTATGGAAGAGTTTAGAGAAAGATCCGAGAAATGCGCTTTCGGTCTGCGGCTATGTTTATCGTCGTTTAAGAATGCAGACGGAAAAGAATTTCTTTACTAACGAAATTTGGACTGGCCTAGAAGAAGTGAATTTTCGCGCTTATATTTTAAGTTTACTGGCGAGTGATGGCAGGATGTATGCGGCGATTAATAAGATATTCCGACTTTCGGTGATTAAAAAAGCAAAAGTAGAATTTCCAGTGGGTTGGGATTTTGCGGAAGATACGATGTTCGTTTTACGATATTTGAAGGCGGCGGAAGAAGCTGGCTTTAATCGAATTGGTATGGTTCTAAAAGCTAATTATATTTATAACTATGGTACTGAAACTAGCACAGTGGCAAGCTCATCAATGAAATTTAATAACTGGCAAAAATCTTTTCAGAATATTGCGACATGGGCGGAAGATAAAAATGATTCGACAGAAATCAAAAAGCTGAAACGGAAATGGCTAAGAAAATTATATCTGCGTTTTAAAATTTCCCACGCCTTAGCGGTGGCGAGAAGTGCAATGCCGCTGACGAAAAAATGGAAGTATCTAAATCCAGTAGTGCTTCCCCTGGCAAGTCTGGCCGCGAAAATTCGCAAATAAGTTTATCTAAATTTAATTTTGGGAAGAATGCGCGGAGTTCGCTTGGCGTATTCTAGGTATTCTTGACCAAATTTTTTGGTTAGCCATTTTTCTTCGGTCTTTTGCATAAGAACCGTAAGATATAAATAAAAGAAAAGAATAAATCCGAGCATAAATAAATTATGAGTGGTAATTAAAATTCCACTAAAAATAAAGAAAAAAGCCGTGTAAATCGGGTGACGCGTGATTGAATAAACTCCAGTAGTGACGAGTTTGCCGGATTGAATTTCGTGGGCGATATTTTGAATTAATACAGCATAAATCCAGAAAAAGACGCCCGCAAAAATTAAGATAATTCCAAAAATTTGAAAAACTAGATCAAAAGAGGTAATTTCGCCAGCCTGAAAAAATCCCTGCCGTTTTAAGTGAAAAGCCAGTATTGTAATTAAACTACAAGTAATTACGTAAATCGGCCCCACACCAAAAACTGGCAAGGATGATTTTTTCATAAGACTCCTTTATTTAGCGGAATCGAGGAAGTTAATCGTATCGCGCATCGCGTCCTCAATAGTATGCGTAGTTTCCCAGTTCAATTCCCTCTTGGCTTTAGAAGGATCAGCGAAGATTTCAGCAAGATCACCTGGGCGGCGGTCAGCAAAACGATGTGGCAAAGCGGCATGATTGGCTTCCTCAAAAGCATGCATAATTTCAAGCACGGAAGTACCGCGACCAGAACCAAGATTATAGACGGAAGTACCGGTCTTTTCGAAGGCTTGCATGGATTTCAAATGGCCAAGAGCGAGATCGACGACGTGAATGTAGTCACGAATACAGGTACCGTCTCGAGTATCATAATCATTGCCGTAGATGGCGAGTTCTTTAATTTCACCACTTCTGACTTTCATAACGATTGGCATGAGATTGTTTGGAATACCGTTTGGATCTTCACCGAGCAGACCGGATTCGTGAGCACCAACTGGATTAAAGTAGCGCAAGATTACTACGGACATTTCTGGACGAGCCACAGCTTCGGCTTCCAGGATTTTTTCGATCACATGTTTAGTTTCACCGTAT
>JABZKE010000085.1 GCA_015257445.1 Nanosynbacter sp.
CGGTGCGGAAAATTAGATCGTCTTTATCGATACGGATAATTGGGCGGTTAGGTGGAATTTGAATTACGTCGAGCGCATAGATTTGCTGGAATTCTTCAGCTTCGGTGAAAGCGGTACCAGTCATACCGGAGAGCTTATTATAGAGACGGAAGAAATTCTGGAAAGAAATGGTGGCTAGAGTCATAGATTCTTCTTTGACTACGACGCTTTCCTTGGCTTCAATGGCCTGATGGAGACCTTCGCTGTAGCGACGACCTTGCATGAGACGACCAGTGTTTTCGTCTACAATGATCACTTCGCCGGAATTAGTGACAACATAGTCGCGGTCGCGTTGGAAAACAACCTGAGCACGTAAAGCTTGATCCATGTGATAGACCAAGCGAGTATTGTCGGCAGAATATAGATTGTCGATGCCGAGCATGCGCTGGACTTTTTCGATACCAGCATCGGTGAGCGAAACAGAGCGGTGTTTTTCGTCGAGTACATAATCGTCTGGGCCGAGGTGGGAAGCGATTTTGGCAAATTGATAATAAGAATCTGGGTTATCGCCAGCTGGTGCAGAAATAATTAGCGGAGTTCTGGCTTCGTCAATGAGAATTGAGTCGACCTCATCGACGATGGCGAAATTAAGCTCACGTTGGCGGAGGAAGTCAACTTCGTTGACCATGTTATCACGGAGGTAGTCGAAGCCGAATTCGTTATTCGTACCGTAAGTCACATCAGCTTGATAGGCCTGTTTTCTGGTGCAAGGCTTCAAGTGCTGCATTCGCTCATCGGTATGTTCTTCGTTAATATATTCAGGGTCATAAAGGAAGCTGGCGTCAGCAATAATCACACCTACACTCATACCGAGGAAGTGATAAACTGGAGCATTCCAACCGGCGTCGCGTTGGGCGAGATAATCGTTGACGGTGACGACATGGACGCCGCGGCCAGTCAAGGCATTCAAGAAAGATGGCAAGAGTGCCACCAAGGTTTTACCTTCACCAGTTTTCATTTCGGCGACATTACCTTCATGAAGGACGATGCCACCGATCATCTGGACATCATAGTGGCGCATACCGAGAACACGCTTGGTAGCTTCGCGAACTAAAGCGAAGGCGTCTGGAAGAATTTCACTTAAAATTTTGGTTTCGTTACGTTCAAGTTTTTCTGATTTAACAGAAGTTGACTGCTTTTTATTATCACTAACAGATTCAGCCTTTGTCTCAGATTTTTTGGCTGAAGCTTTTAATTTGGCGCGAGCGATATTGGCTTCGGCCTTCTTGTTAAGAGTGTCAAGACGTTCTTTTAGGACGTTGGTTTGAGCTTTGAGCTCGTCATCAGACATGGCTTCGTATTTTGGTTCGAGGCCATTGATGATTTTAACGATTTTGCGCATGCGGGTGAGATTTCGCTTGGCTGGGTCACCAAAAACACCCTGCAAAATACGGATAGTGGTGGTTTTATCAGCTAATTTATCGGTTGGCTTGCGTTCTTTTTTAACTTTTGGAGCCTTAATTTTAGCTTCCTGAATTTTTTCAATTTTTTTCTGAGACATAAACAGTCGAAACCTCCAAATCGGAATAATATTATAGGGATATTTTATCATAAAAAATACATGTTTTTAAGAGAACATGTATTTTTAATTAAGTTTTAGTCTGGGAATTTTAGGCTAAAATTAGGAATTAGATTTTTTGCCAAAAATGCGGGAGAAGACACCACGACGAAGGTGTGGGGTACTTTCGATTTTGTAACGACGAATTTGACCCATTAGCTTAGCCTCGATAATGTCGATGCCGGCGAAAATATTGGAACACTCGTCCTTAGCGGCGATGACTTTACCACCTGGGATTTCCATGGCGGCAGAAATTTCGTACTTATTACCGTGGGTGCGACCTACTTCAGTGACGACGATTTTGGCAACGATGTCTTTTTTGCTGCCGTGTGGCAAATATTTATCGAGTTTACCAATGCGTTTGACGGCGTATTTGTGAAAACTATCTTCAATTTTGTAGTTACTACCACTAATTTCAATTTTTTCGATCATAATTTCTCCTTATGGCTATTATAACATGTCGGTGCCGAGGTATGGATGTAAGACGGCTGGGACGCGAAGCTTACCACCTTCTTCGGCGAAGTTTTCGATAACCGCTACCATAGTGCGGGCGAGAGAAATGGCGGTGCCATTCAAGGTATGAAGCACTTCGACGGTGCCATCCTTACGGCGGACGCGAATATTAAGCCCGCGAGCTTGGAAGTCGGTGCAGTTCGAGCAGCTGGTAATTTCACGGTATTTTTGATCAACTGGAGACCAGTATTCAATATCGTATTTTTTGGCAGCTGGCGCACCAAGGTCACCGGCGGCGATATTAATAACGTGATATGGGATACCAATTTCCTGCCAGATCTCTTCCTCGATGGCGCGAAGTTTTTCGTGGATTTCTTTACTTTGTTCTGGAGTACAGAAGGAGTACATTTCAAGCTTATTGAATTGATGGACGCGGAAGAGACCACGAGTGTGTTTGCCATAGGCGCCAGCTTCTTTGCGGAAACAGGCTGAAAAACCAGCATAGAAAAGTGGAAGTTTTTCTTCGTCGATAATTTCGTCCATATGGTAGCCAGTAATTGGCATTTCGGCGGTGGCAATAAGGGCAAGATCTTCCCCTTCGATGTAATATTCATCACTTTGTTCGGAACTACGAGGAGCAAAGCCAGTACCTTCGAGCACGCGAGAATTAACTAAATCAGGCACATCCATGAGGGTGAAGCCATGTTCAACGATTTTTTTGATGCCAAACTGGATAAGGGCATTTTCGAGTAGGGCGAGGCCGCCTTTAATATAGTAGAATTTTGCACCAGCGACCTTGGCACCACGTTCGAAATCTACCCAATCACGAGAGACGGCATAATCGAGATGATCGACGCCGGTAGTTTTGCATTCACCCCATTTTTTGACTTCCACACTGGCGGATTCGTCACCGAGTGGCACATCGTCAAAAATCACATTAGGGACGGTTTTGAGTTTAGTGTTTAGCTCTTTTTCAA
>JABZKE010000086.1 GCA_015257445.1 Nanosynbacter sp.
AAGGGGTAAATCAGGGTGAAAAGGTGGTAAAACAGATGGCTTCCTTGAGGTGTTCGAGTTTGATTTCTGGAGAGTCATCAAAATCGGCAATAGTGCGACTAAGTTTGATAATTTTGATAATGGCGCGAGAGGAAAGTTTAAGGGTCTCAGTGGCGCGTTTTAATTCGGTTTTTAAGGTTGAGTTCAGGTGAATGTATTGAGAAATTTCAGTAGACGTGAGGGTGCCGTTGAATTTATCGGTGGAATGGTAGCGTTCAGTTTGAAGCTGGGTGATGTGGTGGATTTTATTTTGATAGAAGTGGAGATTTTTAGCGGAATTCTCTGGAGGTGACTTAGTGGAGAGATGATCGATAAGGAGATTTTGATCAAGATAGGGGAGATGAAGCTTGATGTCGATGCGATCAAAAATTGGACCACTGAGATGTTTGGTGTAATTATGAATTTGAGTGGGAGTGCAGGTACAGGGTTTGATATGTGATCCGTAGTAACCACAAGGGCAGGGGTTCATGGTGGCAAAAAGCGTGAAATTGGCGGGAAAAGTGGCGCGCTCTTTGGCGCGGGAGATCGAGATTTGGTGGTCTTCGAGTGGCTGACGTAGAGCCTCGAGGACGGAGCGAGGAAATTCGGGTAATTCATCGAGAAAAAGGATGCCGAGATGTGCGAGTGAGATTTCACCTGGAGTTATGGGGTTTCCGCCACCAATAATGGAACAGGCGGAACTACTGTGGTGGGGCTGACGAAAGGGGCGTTTTTGAGGAATTTGATCAAGTTCGGTGGTGAGACCGTGAATTTTGTAAATTGAGATAAGTTCGGCGGGGCTAGGTGATGGAAGAAGATCTTTGGCTGCACTTGCAAGCAAAGTTTTACCACTACCTGGTGGCCCAGAAAGAAGTAGATTATGATGTCCGGCAATAGCGAGGATAAGAGCGCGCTTGGCAAAATCGAGACCTTGAATTTGGTCAAGAGTGCAGAAAGAAGAGTTATGGGAAGAAATGGGGGTGGAGCTAGAGTTCTTTTCTGAAATCGACGCGAGGTCTGGAGGGGAAATTTGACTTGAACTGCCAAGTGGCGAGATCGAATTCTGGTGTTTAAGATGAAGGAATAGCTGCTTAAGGGTGCGTACGGGGTAGATTTCGATACCTTGGATAAGGGTGGATTTGGCGGCGGAAGCGGCGGGAAGAAAAATTTGTTTAAAACCGTGATTTTTAGCGGTCTCAATAATATTGAGGATACCTTTGACTGGCTTAAGACTGCCATCGAGAGATAATTCGCCGGTAAAAAAGAGGCTTTTAATATCATCTTCGCGAAGTTGTCTAGCGAGAATTAGGATATTGATGGCGATAGGTAAATCTAGGGAAGAGCCACTCTTAATGAGGTCGGCGGGAGCGAGATTGATAGTGATCTTGTGTTTCGGAAAAGAGAAATCCGAATTCATGATGGCACTGCGAACGCGTTCTCTAGATTCAAGAATGGTTTTATCGCCCATACCCACGAGATTAAAACTCGGGAGACCTTTGTTGGTGGTACCCTCAACTTCAATGAGTTGGCCAGCGTAGCCGGTAGGGATGGCGGTAAATACTTTAACATTCATAATTCTATGATGAATCTTTTATTTGAAAATGCCAAGAAAATGAGGAATTTGGGGGCTTTTCAAAAAAATTTAGACAATATTTTAAGAGGTGGATAGTTAAAAATTGAGATAAATGATAACTTGCTTATGCTTTTAATAACTTGCTTATGTTTAATATCCTTGAGATTTAAATGTGGGTATATGTGTTTGTGTTGTAGGGTTAATGTGGGCATATGTGTTTGCGTTATAGGTCTGAGGTGTATTTATTTTTTGTATTAATTGTATAAGGGGAGGCTAGGGTAATTTAAGCTTTTATGGTATACTGGAAGCAGTTGGGGCTGACAAAGCTTAGACGGATTATTAACAGATATCAGGCATGACGATTGATACCGTAAGTATTGAAAAAGTGAAGAAAATACTTCCAAGCATGTGCTTTATGCACCTGCTTTTGCCTAATTTAATATAGGCTGGTCTAACTCCAAGTTTTCGTAGTAGTTAGATTATTAGATTTACGAGAATAGATTTCGGACAGTGACGAGGCTGAAGTCGAAAATCAGTCATGGTAATCTATAGTTTTGTTATTTGTCGCTATAGATATAAGCCAAGATGAAATAAATAACTATGCATGTAGAATGATATCATGAAGATTTTTCGGACCCGGAGGCAGTATCCGGCAGCTCCACCAATCGATTTTTAATGGCCTTTTTCGAGGCTATTTTTTATGTTTTTAAATAAATAAATGCCTGAGAAATGATTTTGATTGAAATTAAAAAATGTAAAAAGATGTATAACTGGGGTGAGCGATGTAAAATAGCTCAAAATAATAAAATATGTGTTCAAGTAAAACTAAAATTGTTCAATAATACTGAACAGAGTTAACAGGGGTAGATGTGGAAAACTAAAAAATAAGCAAAAATTGTAAAATAATTATTCAAAAATATGTTGACATTAGCGTTTTGAAGCGGTATTATAGAGGTAGCTTTTGAATAACAAAATTGTTCACAAGCCAAAAACAAACAATATAGCCAAAAAACTCCACACTCTACAAAAGAAATCGGTATTCCTCGCAGTTTGACCGATTTCTTTTTTTATTTTGAGTATTTTGATGGTTTTTATTACTGGGTTTTTACGATACGTTGCGGCGTGTCTTTTTTTTGTAACTAAAAAAATAGTTTTTGGTCTTAATATAGAATTAATATGTAGCTAAGAAATTATGCCAAAAAATATTTTTAGATTTTTATAAAGTTTTAACGGTTTCTAAAATTATTTGTTTCTAAAATATAAATGATTTTTATAACAACTAGGATCTTTTATTGTTAGACGTTTTTTAGACGTTATTTTTTTGTGAGTTTTTGTCGGTTGGTACATGGAAGCATTTTTGATAAGAAAAAGAAAAGGGAATAGTAAAGATTTTGGTTCAACAATATAAAAAGGGTGAATT
>JABZKE010000087.1 GCA_015257445.1 Nanosynbacter sp.
CCATATCACCTCACTATTTTTCTATTAGTTTAGCACACTTTTACTTCGCTGTTTCGCCATAAGTATCTTTTACCACCAAATCCGGCAGAATATTTAGGTCCAGCATCAAAACTTCAATGCGGTTGCGTATTTCTTCGGCCTCTGATTCATTTTCCAAAACCGCCTCGAACTTAATATAAGATTTTCGGCCATGCTCGATTTGGTCAAGATAAATCGTAATCCCGTTATCTAGCACCACTTCTTGACGTGTTCTCGAAACTTCTGATTGAATAATTAGTCCCATCTGCAACAAAATATTCGCCGCTTCTGCATAACTTGAAACCAAAGTTTCATGCACCAAATCAATCTTCGATTTTTCCAGATGCCTCTTACAGATCAAACTATAACGCGCTGGTCGATCCACCGCCTTTACATCCATCCTTAAAATCATTCTGGCAAAATTATTGTGTTCTTCATAATTTCTTGGCACAAAAATTCGTGAGTGCTGCCAATACATTGGGTCAAAATCATAACCCAAATTCATCAAGCGATTTTCTAGCTTGTCGACATCTTTTACTTCTGCTTTGACAATAATTTTTTTCATTCTTCACTCGTTTCCACCGTTAAAATTTCTAGCCCCGGATAATTTGTATTTTCTCGTGCCTTGTTCGCCCACTCGTCGGCTAGCTCATTTTCTGTCGTACCATTATGGCCACGCACCCAGACCAATTTCGCATTTGCTTCCCTGTAAGCTTTGAACACTTTTTTTACTAAACCTAAATTTTTAATTGGACCGCTCTTCTTTTTCCAACCATTCTTTTCCCAAGACGGCGCCCATTTTGTTAGCACATTAATCCAAAATTCTGAGTCCGTCCAAATTTCCGCCTCTTCACCCGCTAGCACCTTAAGAGCTTCCAGAATTGCCGAACCTTCCATTCGAATATTTGTCGTCAGGTCTTCTCGCCCCATCGCTACCGGTTTTTTGTCTTCAATTACAGAAAATCCCCCCGGCCCCGGATTCGGTGACGCACTTCCATCTGTCCATAATTTTCTCATTTTGCCTCTATTTCTGAATTTGCGACACCAATTGGTAAATCGGCATGAGCACGCCGGCAATAATTACTGCTACCATCAAAGCCATAATCACCAACATAATTGGCTCAATCAATGTCGAAATTGTGTTAATTTGCTGATCTAATTCGTCTTCGTAGACGTTCGCTGCCTTACCCAGCATTTCATCAATTTTACCAGATTCTTCACCAATTGCCGCCATTTGCGGGAGTAATGGCAAAATATAATCTAGTTCCTTCAGTGATGCCGACAGCGTTTTACCCTGTTTCACTTTTTCGGAAACTTCCTTAATTTCTTCTTCCATCACCAAGTTATTGATTGCTTCTGCTGAAATTGCTAAAGTATCCTGAATCGACACACCCGTCGAAAGCAAGTTTTCTGCCGTACGCGCAAAACGTCCATTATACAGACGCCAAAACATCGATTTAAAAACCGGAATATTTAATTTAATTCTCGCTAGGACATGACGTCCACTATCCGTGCGCACAAATTGAAATACGAAATAAATAGTCAAACCAATTACGATCGTTACTAACCACCACATATTTACCAAGAAATTCGTTTGCTCCACTAGTAGCTTAGTAATCATCGGCAAATCCTTTCCCAGATCATGGTAAAGCTGTTGCACCTGCGGCACCACCGCGATCACCATAAATACCAAAACCGCAATAATCACCGCAAGTACAATCGCTGGGTAGGTTAAGGAATTTTTAATCCTCGTCACCATCGCATGGTCTTTTTCTTGCTGATCAGCTAGTCGCCTCAATGATTTATCCAACGTACCAGAAGATTCACCGGCTTTCAAAAGCGCTAGATAAATTCGGTTAAATACATCTGGAAATTTCGCACAGGCCTGTGTCAAACTCTTACCTGCTTCCACGTCCGCCAAAATCGATTCCGTCACCCGACGCATTGGTTTACTCTCAGTTTGCTCAATCAAAACCCTTAAAGAATTCGAAAGTGGTAAACCCGCCCCAATCAAAGTCGAAAATTGTCTCGTGAAAACGATTTTATCTTTCGTGGTGACCTTGTTTTTAAATTTATCAAAAAAACTATCACCCGAAGTATCTTCCGTTACTGTATCCGGCGTATAACCGCGCTCAATCAAGAGCTTACCGGCGGCGCGTTCATTCTCTGCCTGAATTACACCCTTAATAATTGCACCCGACTTACTATCGCGGGCCTTATAAATATATCGGTTCATTAGGCGCCTTTCACAATCCTTTCAAATTCACGCACGTCCACCGCATATTCTCTTGCACTATCATAAGTCACCGTTCCCTGTTGGACTAATTTCGCCAAGGTACGATCCATGGTCTGCATTCCTTCTGAAGCACCAGTTTGAATTGCCGTATCCAGTTGGTGAGTTTTACCTTCACGGATAATCGAACGAATTGCCGTATTCGCCACCATAATTTCTGCCGCACAAACACGGCCACCACCGATCGCTGGCACTAGACGTTGTGAACAAACCGCCATCAAAATCCCCGCCAGCTGTGAACGAATTTGTGGTTGTTGTTCGGCTGGGAACACGTCAATCATACGGTCCACTGATTGCGCCGCTGAGTTGGTATGTAGTGTCGCGAACACCAAGTGACCAGTTTCCGCAATTGTAATCGCCGCACTAATCGTCTCAAGGTCACGCATCTCACCGAGTAGCACCACATCCGGGTCTTCACGTAGAGCCGACTTCAAAGCTCGACTAAACGAATACGTATCATAATGTACTTCACGTTGTGCCACCAAACTTCGTTTCGACTTATGGGTAAACTCAATCGGGTCTTCAATCGTCAAAATATGTACCGATTTTTCACTATTAATCTTGTTAATAATCGCCGCGAGTGTGGTCGACTTACCGGAACCGGTTGGGCCCGTCACCAAGACCAAACCACGTGGATAATCCGCAAAGCCCGAAATTACTTGTGGCATACCTAATTC
>JABZKE010000002.1 GCA_015257445.1 Nanosynbacter sp.
GTATCTGGCACCGGCACGATCCCCACATTTGGCTCGATCGTCGCAAAAGGATAATTCGCCGCCAAAGCATGCGCATTGGTTAAGGCATTAAAAAGCGTTGATTTTCCTACGTTCGGTAGCCCCACAATTCCAATCTTCAAATTCAAAATCAATACTCCTTAAATTTATAGTTTCTTCTCTGTTAATTATAGCACATCTGAGATTTATAAGATAAAAGCTTATTGAACCAACTAGCTTAATTTAACTTTTAAAAATTTGTCTTAATTGAGATTGAATATAACTGGAATTTAACCAGAAACATTTTTTGACTAATTGAATACCTTGAGGAGTATCTAGTGTATCCGAGGCATTTTTTGCATGAGGTCTGACATGGGCAACTCTATTCTCGGATTTTTTAGGCAGGTCTTTCGCATGACCTACTATAATTTGGGATTTAGTTTTTTCCCAGACTTTTTGCGCCTCCAATTTATCTTCATATGGCATATTCCAGAAGTTTGCACCTCTAAAAATCATCTCGCCATCATCTTTTTCCTCAAAAACCGCAAATAGAAATTTATGCTCCAATATCTTGAAAAATTCAGAATCCTCCCATTCCTGCTCTGATATTTCAAAATATGAAAAATACGGAAAAGACATATCTTCTTTGGGTTTAAATTTATCCCTAACCGTGATTACTTTTAGTTCAATATCTGCTTCGACTAATTCTTTTAGTTGTTTTGTTTTTCCGCCAAGCATTCGAATCACGAGTGACCTACGATAGGATTTATCATTATTAAGATTATGAAAATCTAATTCTATAGCAAGCTCTTTAATTGTTTTGCCGATAAATTTATGAAGTCTCATTTTAACAATATTTGAGAACCCAGCACTGGCTTGATACTCTGATGAGAATAATGAATCACTCTGATTATCTTCTTTAGTACTGGCTAACTCTACCATCTTATTCACATAAGAAGGCTTCAATGAAAAAGCACGTGATTTTGCAAGTTCACTGGAGAATGGCTGTTTTCTCAGAGCTTCTTTGCTTCCACCCGAGCCCTTTCTGCATGCGGCTAAGTAAAAAGTATCACCTTCGGATAATTCATGTGCCAGGCCATTCTTAATCTTATCTACAATTGTTTGCCAATCCTGTCGGATAATTTCAAGATCATTCTTTGGAAAATCCCACAGTAGTGGCCTGAATGCAAATTTACGTTTTATCGCTGGTAAATCACGGTCATAGATATAGAAAAGTATTAGCATTTGTTTGCATTTTTTCATTAAACTATTATCTTCCCAGGATTCGTTTACTAGGCCAAGATAATCAATCATCGATAATACTAGACGTTCTTTTGCTTTGTAACTCCCATTGCTTTTTCGAATTACACCCGTGGTCTTTAGTTCTACTCCAGCTTTCTTAAAATCTGGTGCCTGTTCGTTGCCAGGATGAATCTTGAAAAAATACTCCTCGACGAGTGTGCCTAAGTTACCTTTATTCTTAAGATTTTCTGCCAGCTCCGTAAAATCTATTAATTCATCAAGAGAATGCCCCGGTAGTTTCTTAGAATATTCCAGGATAGATTGTGCTGAGCTTGCATCGTATTCCATATCTATATTTTACTAAAAAACACTCTTGATCGAAAGCATAAGGTCTGATATAATTTTTTTATGAAAAAGATAGGTGTTATTGAGCTCTTTGCGGGGGTAGGAGGTTTTAGAATCGGGTTAGATGCTGTCAAAAATTCCAGTGTGTCATACGAAACTATCTGGGCTAATCAATGGGAACCATCGACAACTAGACAACACGCTGCTGAAGTTTACTCTGCTAGATTTGGCAATGAGAATTTCTGTAATGAAGATATTGAAAAGGTAGTTAATGAAAATTTTTCGATTATACCGGACCACGACCTGTTAGTCGGTGGCTTTCCGTGTCAGGATTATAGCGTAGCTAGAACTTTAAAAAACTCCGAGGGAATCACTGGTAAAAAAGGAGTCTTGTTTTGGTCGATTTATAACATCTTGAAGAAAAAAGGTGACAAGGCGCCAAGGTTTCTATTTTTAGAAAATGTCGATAGGCTCCTGAAATCGCCAGCTTCCCAGGGGAAAAGATTTTGCTGTTATGCTGGCTGCATTATCGGATTTGGGATATACCATCGAATGGAAAGTAGTAAATGCTGCGGATTATGGTTTTCCTCAAAGAAGAAAAAGAACTTATATTGTAGGCTATAGAAATTCCTCAATTGATGACTCAGATAAGCAAGCTTTCCTAGAAAATAATTCAGTTATGGCTGAAGCTTTCTCTTCCAAGTTAAAAGGGGTGATTGGTCACTTCGAAATTAATGGCGATCTTGCTGAAATCTCTGAGAATTTTTCCAAAGAAAAGCCAAAAATTTCACCATTTAAAAATTGTGGATATATAAAAAATAGAGAAGTCTGGACTTCAGATTTTACGCCAATTTATGAAGGCAAAAGAACATTATTACGAGATGTTCTTCTTGATGAAAAAGATGTCCCGGAAAGTTTCTTTATTGATGATGAAAAACTCCCTACCTGGACTTACCTAAAAGGTGCAAAGAAAGAGGAAAGAACTAGCAGTACTGGTTTTAAATATCATTATAGTGAAGGTCCGGTTACATTTCCCGATAATCTCGATGCGCCATCTAGAACTATTATTACCGGCGAAGGTGGATCTGGTCCTTCAAGATTTAAGCACGTGATTGTGACTGAGAGCGGCAAATATCGAAGACTAACGCCGATTGAGCTAGAGCGTTTAGATATGTTCCCAGATAACCATACGATGCTAGATGGTGTGTCTGATACCAAGAGAGCATTCTTTATGGGTAATGCACTTGTTGTGGGATGTATTACTCGTGTAGGTGAAGCATTGGCTAATAAAATCCAATCTGGATTATTGTCATAAAAGATAAAATCAAATAAAATAAATATATTCGGGAATACCCGCCATCCCCTCATCCTTTATGGTTGAGGGTATATTTTTTTATTTAACATCTTCAAGAATCCTGAGGAACTCTTCATTCATCGCAGCCGCATGAAAACCAGGTTCGCTCTTCACTACCGCCCCGGCTTGCTTAGCCAAAAATAAACCTGGCTCAAAGTCCCAAGGGTTTTCTGCTCGAAAACTCACTCCGTGCATTCTCCCGGCCGCCAGAAACGCAAAAGCCACACAGGCCGCCCCGAATACGCGGTGAGTCGAACCGTATTTCTGCATTCTGGTCGCCGCTTCGATTACATCTCCGCCAATCACCGCGTAAAACGCATTTAAGATTGACACTTCGCGCACCGAAATTTTCTCCCCATTCAGATAGGCTCCGCTCTTATTAGCAAAATAAAATTCCTTCAACGCCGGCAAATCAATCACGCTTGCGATAGTCTCCCCGTTCTTATGACAGGCCACCTGAACCCCCCAAAGCGGCAAACCGTTCGCGAAATTCTTCGTCCCGTCAATTGGGTCGATAATGAAGCAGTTCTCTGAGATAGTAGCGTCCCGATTAAATTCTTCACTAATAATCGCAAAATCTGGATATTCCGCCTGGATCTTTTCAATCAAAAATCTCTCCACTAGGTAATCTGCATCCGTCACTAAATCCCCCTCAGACCCCTTGGCGTAAACTGCAAAATCTCGTGACAACAATTCTTCGGCTTCGCGCACAATGCGCTGTATGAATTCGCCTTCCATAGTTATTATTATAGCATTCTGTTATTATATAACCATGAACACTATCGATCCGGCCGTTCTTTCCGATTTTCAGCGTCAAATCTTTCAACTCGAGCGTGATAATACCCCAGAGCTAATCCATTTTGAGCAGGGAAGTATTCCTATCCTACTTTCTGCTCCACATACTGTGAATTTTCTTAAAGAGGATGGTAATTTTAAAATGCGTGAAGCCTACACTAAGGCCATTGTGAAATATTTGGCTTTAAAAACCGGTGCCTTCCTCATGATTAAAGAAAATTCTGATGGCATTGATCCGAATAAACCAGAAATGGAAAAATATAAGCGCCGCCTTCTTGAAATTATTGAGCAATATCAAATTCAACTCGTCTTAGACATTCATGGCGCCGCCTCGCATCATGATTTTGCTATCGAAATTGGCTCGCTCGACGGCGTAAGCGCAAGAACCCAAACCATCGAATCCCTAAAAACCGCTTTAAAAAATCAGGGAATTGCGCCAGTCGCCGAAAACAATCCGTTTAAGGGCGGTGGCATCACCAAAACCGTCCATGGAAATACTAATATTGAAGTTTTGCAGCTCGAAATTAATCGTGATTATCGCGATCTCACCCATCCCGAAAAGCTTTTTCACCTCTGTAAATCACTCGAAAATTTCCTCAAAAGTTTTCCACAATAAAATTCAATTTAATTTCAGTAAAATCTATTGACGACTAAGCATTAGCATGATAAATTAATATTAACTTGAAGGTCAATACAAGTAAAAAACAAAAAACAATTAATATTTAATAAAGGAAATATTATGACTAAATATGCAAAAATCATGGCAACTTTCGGCGTCTTAGCTGGACTCGGTGTCGCTTCACTTCCACTAGCAACATTTGCTGCTAACAACTCTGAAACCACCGTTAAGGTTACTGTTCAGGAAGGTATCTCTATCTCTAACGACAACGCTACCGCTGACGCTGGTAACAAGACCCCAGGTGAAGCTGGTTCTGCCACTTCTAATCTCACCGCTGCTACTAACAATGCTCATGGTCTTAAGATTACCGTAAAAGATAAAGACACAGACACTTCTCTTCGCGCTACTACTATCACCGGTTCTACCGCTGGTGTAGACTTCATCCCAACTGCCGCTTCTGGTATTGGTACTTGGAGCATCAAGGGTGGTGATCTCGCAGTTGATACCGCTATGGTTGGATCTGATCATGCTACCGGTCTCGTAGTTAAGAACACTACCGGTCCTTCCACCGAACAGGTTGCTATGACCTACCGTATCGAACCAGGTGCAGCACAACGCCAAGGTACCTACGAAGACGTTATCGTTTACACTGTTACCAAGAACTAATTTCCCTGTATTGACTGATGAATCAGCTCCTGAAAAGGAGCTGATTTTTATTTGACATTCTGGTAATGCTAAACTATACTAGATACAAATAAGTAGAGGAAAAAATATGAAACATATTGGGAAGGTGGTAGGCGTTCTTGGCGTCGCTTCTGCCTGTGGGTTAATGGCCTTACCACTTAGCACTTTTGCTATTGAAAAGAAGAACAGCTTGGATGTGAATGTCACCATCGCTTCTTTTCTTAATGTAACGACTGGTGCTAGTACAGTAGCGGATACGATTAAACCAGGCCAGATTAAAAATCTTACTAATACTATTCGTGTGAAGACGAACAGTGTCACTGGTTACAATATTAATATTCGTGATAAGGATTCTAATACCAACCTTGTTCATGATACGACTACTACTAGTACTATTCCAGCTAAAAACGGAGCGCTCGACGGTTCTCAGGCTGGTTGGAATTACTCGGTTGGCGCCATTACGCATAAGGCTGTCACGGCCACTGATGCCTCGATTTTTAAGAACCTGAATACTGCCAAGCAGGTCATCGACGAAACTACTAATATAAATTATCACGTTGCTGCTACTGGATCTGAAATTCCAGGTAATTACCAAGATGTAGTAGTTCTCACCGTTTCAGAAAATCCGGGCACATAAGCTAATTTTTCATTGAATTACGCTTTTGCTCGTGTATAATAAATAGCATATAACTAGGAGGTAAATGAAAAAACTTAAAGGTCTAATTTTCGGTATGGCAGTTGCCTTGCCACTCTTCTTCGGCATCGTACGTCCAGTCCACGCAGATAACGGTACCGAACGTCTTACCAATCACATGCAGGTCTCGCCTGCGTCTCAGCAGCTTGGTACTTTGAAACCAGGTGAAACTAAACAGGGTACGTTCCGTGTCCAGAATATCGGCACTAACGCCTTTGATTTTAAAATCTATGCTGCACCATACTCAGTCAGCAATGAAAACTACGACCCAACTTTCGATGCATCATCTGACTATACCAAGATTTCTAACTGGTTTACTTTTAATACTACCACTGGCCATCTCGATCCAAATTCGGAAACTACCATTGAATACACCGTGAAGGTTCCACAAAATGCTCCAGGTGGTGGCCAATATGCCTCTATTATGGTGGAGAACGCCTCCAGTGAAAATTCATCTAATACCATTCGCGAAGTCACCCGTATCGGTATGTTAATTTACTCTCATATTGATGGTAAGATTAACCACTGTACTAAGATTTTGGAAAATAATCTTCCATTTATCCTCTTCAACCCACCAATTTCCGGTACCTCTCGTGTTGAAAACTGTGGTAACACCGACGAGGATGTCAAATACGTTCTTCGTGTCTTCCCATTCTTCTCCAAAGAAGAAGTCTATACTAACGAAGAAAATCCTACCTACCGCACCACTCTCCCTAATACTAAGCGTCTCAGCAAGGAAACTTGGGAAAAATCTCCAGGTATCGGTATCTTCTGGGTCGAGCAAGATATTACTTTCGGTAGCGCCCACAATACCTCTCGTAAGCTCGTGATTCTTTGTCCTATCTGGCTTATCGTCTTACTCGTTCTCTTTATCCTCTCTGTTATCTTCTGGCTCGTCTCGAAGAAGTACGAGAATAAAAAATCTAATACCAAGTCCGCACCTCGCGTCGAATCTGATTTCTAAAGGAGTATTTGATGAAAAATAATTTTAAACGTGTCTTGACTCTAGCCCTCTTCGGGCTAGGTCTCTCCGGTCTCTTCGGTTTAGCAAAAACCTCTGCTACTTATGCCGGCGAAAAACCAGCTGAAAAACCAAAAGTTCAAATCCAAATTTCCCCAGTGAAGAACACCGTCTATCTTAAGGGTGGCGATGTTTCCGACTTCACCTTCAACGTTTCTAACATCGGTACCGATCCTTTCGATTTCAAGGTTTATGCTACTCCATATTCCGTCTCCAATGAAAAATATGAACTAAACTTCTCGAAGGAAAGTTCCCGCACTCAAATTACTCGTTGGACTACCTTTCAGGACGCTTCCGGGAATTACGTATCTGACGTCACCTACTCGGTTCAGCCAAACGAAACCAAGGTTGTAAAATATCGTGTCACCGTCCCTCAGGATGTTCCTGCCGGTGGTCAGTACGCCGTCATCTTTGCCGAAGCCATCCCTAAAGACGACCTTAATTCTACTGGTATTAAAACGGTTTCCCGCGTTGGCTTGACTCTCTATGGTAAAACCGAGGGTGAAACCAGGGAAGAAGCCAAAATCACCAAATACCATCTCGACGGTTTCCGTGTTTCTGGCAATATTCGCACCTCTGCTACGGTCGAAAATACCGGTAATACCGACTTTCGTGCCACTGTCAGCATGAAAGTAGAAAAGCTTTTCGGCGGTTCTATCTTTGAAGATACCAAGGGCTTCGATGTCTTACCAGATACCACCCGTGATGTTGATCTCGAATGGAAGGATAGTCCAGCCTTCGGTATCTATCGCATTACTTCCACTATCTCGGCTGGTGGTAAAGAAGAAAAATCTACCAAGATTGTCTTGATTGTACCTATCTTTGTTCTAATTATTCTGTTTATGCTATTGACAACGGCTGTGGTATGGTTTATCATCGTACTTAGAAAGCGTCGTGCTCAGAAGTCTAAGTTAATTATTTAGACCCTGGCACAGATAAAAATAAAAATAATAAAGGCGAAAAATGAATAAAAAATCAATCATCGGCGCATTAGGAATAGCAGGCTTGACCCTACTCGGCGGCCTGGCGCTCACTAATCAAACTTACGCCCAGGAAGCTACTTCTTCTGAAGTAACCGTCCAGGTCACCGTTCTTCCAAACGGTCAATCAGTTGCTATCAAATCTCCTACCTCAGATAGCAAGGTTCTTGAAAATCAAGTACCACTCAATATTGATTTCACCAAGTCAAAAACTATTGAATACGAAATCAAACTCACCGACAAAGACGGCACTACCACTACTATTGCTAACGAAACTGTTGACGTAAGTAATGCTGGTGCAGCTAATAGCGGCTCGAAGAAAATCCCTCTCGACATGCAACAGCTCACTAATGGTGTTTTTGGTAAGGTCTCTATTAAGGTTACCGTCGATGGCAAAGCTGAGACTGCTGATACCGTAGAATTTAACTATGTTCCAGTAGCAGTTGAGAAGACCCAGACTAACGAACGTGGTTACACTGGCTTTCGTATTGCCCACGCTGGTGGTGTCGCAAAAGTAAAACTTATCTTGAAAGATAAAGCTGGTCACAAGGTTGGTGATAAAGAAATCGAAATCACTGATCCAGTTGCAATGACCAACGGTGGCACCATCGAACTCAATTCAGAAGATATTAATAATAAATTGGACAAGGGTGATTACACTCTCGAAGTCTTGGCCTTAAACGGTGCTGGTGATGATCTCGAAAAACCAGAAGTTGCTAGCTTCAAGTTTACCGGCAAGGATGAACCAGCTAAACCAGAAGATAAACCAGCCACTCCAGGTAAGAATGGTGGTAAGAAAACCCCAGCCGTACCTAACACTGGTGGATCCGTCTTCGCAGGTATGAATCTTTCATCCTCAGACTTTCTCGCTTCCGGCATTGCCGTCTTCGCCTTCCTCTCTCTCCTCGCCGTCGTCTTCTTGAAGAAGGGTAAGAAATCCGCTTACCGCCGCTAAGATTGATTCTAAAAGACCTCCTCACGGGGGTCTTTTCTTTTAATTAAATTATGGTTGAAATCTTCGCTTAAATATCATATAATAAATTAGCTGGACGATTAGCTCAGTTGGCTAGAGCGCGTCTTTGACGTAGACGAGGTCAGAGGTTCAAATCCTCTATCGTCCACCAGTAATTCAGGCTAAGGGCCTGTTTTTTGTGTTTCTTGACATTTTGTGTTATAATATATGTTGTAACTAGTTTTTATTACTCAAAAAATGAAACAGGAGGGGGAAGTTATGCTCGTTTATCTTGAGGGCCTACCGTATGTAGGAAAAAGCACTTTGGCAAAAGGATTAAAGTCTCGTTTGGGGGCAGGTTGGAAGATCATGGATGGTCAGAGTTTAACACAGGAAGAGCTTTACGTCTTAGCGCATGGTAATTTTGGAAATGTAATTTTAGATTCATTCAAACCGTATTATGAATTAGCTAAGAAGTATGCGCGTTCTACTTATGTTCCCAAGCCGGTGCTAAAAGAATATCAGGCCATGCTACCTAGACCTACGGCGTCCTTTTATCTACATGTCGATAGGGCCATGACCTTGGTTTCTCGTGCAGAGACCGCCATTAATGCCGGGATGGACTGTACGAAGTTCGAAAGGTCCATCTTGCAAAGTGATCATCTGACTTTTGACGGCTTCCGTAACCAGTTCATGGAGTCGGTTAATACGATGGTGGTACCAGAGTATATCGTCACGGATAATCTTTCACCTGCCGAAGTACTAAGTTCAGTGTATTATAGCGTCAGCAGGGCAATTGAAGCCGCAAGGGAACCGAAAAGGGCTCTTGCGTAATCGTGACAGACTGCAAACTAGTTTTGTCCTTTATCTAGCATCTTTGATGCAAAAGACCCCGATTCTTTCGGGGTTCTTTTTTTGCGTCAAAATTCTTATGCCCTAAATATGTTACAATATAAGTAATTAAATCGCATTGGAGTTAATATGAAAATTCAAGATAAAATTAACGCTTATCTCAATACTGCAATCTCCACTACCGTAGTAATGGTGCTGTTCGGCCTCTTTTTTGCTCTGCTTCCAGAATTCGCCCTCAACCTCTTGCGCTTACTGCTCGCTGCCGGATTTCTTCTCGCCGGTTTTAGTATGATCATGAGCCGAGTCTACTCGCGCTTTGTCCGTCTATTTTCTAGTAATTTCCTCGGCGCTTTTCTGATTGTAATTGGTCTCGTCTTCCTCTTTTACCCAGGTATTCTCAGCCTTATTCCGATGACTATCGGTCTAGTGATTGTGATTTCAGCAATTTCTCGCATCGGTTACACTATGGAGCTAAAAAACGTTTCTAAATCTGCTTATATCACCTCTATTATTACCAACCTTTTGTCCTTGACTGCCGGCGTCGCGATTATTGTCTATCCATTTGATGCTTCCGCCATTGCCTTGTCGCTAATCGGCTTTATTATGATTGGTTATGGCCTCTCGGATTTAATCAATATTATTGTTCTGAAGAAACACGTTCATGATTTCACCGATCGTTATAATCTAGTCTCTAAATTTTCCGGTTCGAAAAAATCCGAAACCAATCCAGATAACATCGAAGAAGCGGAAATTGTCGACTCTAAAAAGAAATAAACCCCTGTCATTGTGCTTATGCTTGCAAAATCTAAGGAATTTTGTTAATATTATCGTGCAACACAGATATCTTGTGGATTGAGTATATTAAACGTATCGGGTATATGAAAAACACATTATATTTTGTGCGGCAAGGTTTTTGCTACTTCCTTAGCGAGGATTTGAAAAACCCCTCTTAATTTTCTAAAAAGAACAAGCAACAAAACATGCAGTTTTACCAATCATTACTACCTCGCTGCGTGTCGCGTCGTGAGACTTTCTATTCTAAAAGTTATTGCCATTTCTTTTAGTTAGAAATAAGGTTCACCACCTTGGCGGCACGTTGGGGCCGAAGTCACTATTTCTCTTAAATTGAGCAAACTCACTTTCTTTTGTTTTTGGCAACATCCACCTTTTCGGCCCCCAACTTATTTTCATAGTTGCAGCCTCAGCTTGACTAATCTTCTAGACATCAGAAGGCTGCGGATACCCCTCCAAAAAATCCCACCTGCTGTGGGTCCCGTCTTGTATAAGGCGAGCTCAAATCCCATTTCTTATGGGTCCCGTCTTATCTAAGGCGGGTATTTTTTTGCTTAAAAATTATCTAGAAGATAGGCGAAAATAAAAAAGAACCCCGAAAGGCTCTTTTAAAAATCTCTGTGGTGAGTCGGGAGGGACTCGAACCCTCGACACCGGGCTTAAAAGGCCCGTGCTCTAACCTGCTGAGCTACCGACCCAGAGTACTCTCTTATTATATGCCTACCCTCTCAAAAAATCAAGCAAAATATGGTATAATATTCAGAGTAAAAAATAAGGGCAATATGAATAATAAAGAAAATATCCGTAATGTTGCAATCATCGCGCACGTTGACCATGGTAAAACGACGCTAGTGGATGCACTTTTGAAACAATCTAATACTTTCCGTGATAACCAGGCCGAAATGAGCCAAACCCTCATTATGGACTCTGGCGACCAGGAACACGAACGTGGTATCACCATTACCGCCAAGCAAACCTCGGTCTATTACAACGATCATAAAATTAATATCATCGATACTCCGGGCCACGCCGACTTCTCTGGTGAGGTTGAACGTACTCTCAATATGGCCGACGGTGTACTTTTGGTGGTGGACGCCCAAGAAGGTCCGATGCCACAGACCAAATTCGTTTTGAAGAAAGCCCTTGATCTTAAATTAAAGCCGGTTGTGATTATTAATAAAATCGACAAGCCTGCCGCTCGCATTGAAGAAGTGAAAGACGAAATTTCCGATCTTTTCTTAGAGCTTGCGACCGATGAATCTCAGCTTAACTACCCAATCTATTATGCCATCGCGCGTGATGGTCGTGCCGGTAAGACCGAAAATCTTGATAATGACCTACATGTAATTTTTGAATCCATCATCAATGATATCCCATCGCCAAAAGTTGACGAAGCTGCCGATAAAGGCCTGCAGCTACTTGTCGCTTCACTCGCTTCCGATAATTACCTCGGTAAATATGCTATCGGTAAAATTTTCCGTGGAAATATCAAGCATGGTCAATCGATTAAAATCGTGAAGACTCACTTCAATAATGGTGAACCAGAAATCACTACTGAAAATGGTAAAGTTGACCGCATCTTCGTCTATCGTGGTCTCGGCAAGGAAGAGGTTAATGAAGCTTTTGCTGGTGACATCGTCGCGGTCACCGGTATTCCAAGTGCGAACATCGGTGATACTATTGCTGCCTTTGATAATCCAGAAGCTCTTCCGACCATCGAGCTTGAACCACCTACTCTCAGTATTTATATTGGTCCAAACACCAGTCCATTGAAGGGTCAAGAAGGTGAATTCACTACCTCTCGTCAAATTTCTGATCGTCTCCATAAAGAGCTTGAAACTAATATTGCCTTAAAGATTGCTCAAGACGGTCTCGGCTACAAAGTATCTGGCCGTGGTGAGCTTCACCTCTCAGTTTTGATTGAAACTATGCGCCGTGAAGGTTACGAACTCGAAGCTGGCCGTCCAGAAGTGGTCTATAAAGAAATTGATGGCAAAAAATGTGAACCATTTGAAGATCTTACAATTGAAGTCACCCCAGAATATGTCGGTGCGGTTTCGCAAGAGCTTGGTATTCGTAAGGCTGATCTCGTTGCTCAGGAAATTACCTCTGGTGGTGCCGTCCGTTTCACTTATGAAATTTCTACCGCGGCTTTAATTGGTCTTCGTAATAGCTTGATGACCGATACCAAGGGTACCGTGATTATGTCTTCCATCCCGAAGGGCTACCGTCCAGTCGAAGGTAAGTACAAGCCAGAACGTAATGGTGTTTTGATTTCCTTTGAAACTGGTACTTCTACCGCTTATGCTCTCGACATGGTGCAGGCTCGTGGTATTCTCTTTATTCCACCACAGGTGCCAGTCTATCAGGGTATGATTGTCGGTCTTTCGAATAAGAAAGAAGATATCGATATTAACGTCTGCCGTGAAAAGCAGCTCACTAATATGCGTACTCACGCCTCTGATGGTGCAATCCAGCTCACTCCATATACTAATCTCAGTCTCGAACAATGTCTCGACTTCCTGCTCGATGATGAACTTCTCGAAGTTACCCCAAAGAGTCTACGTCTCCGCAAGCGCCAACTAGATCCAATCAAGCGCAAACGCGAAGCTAGGAGCTAAAATGTCTCATCCGGCGTATCTTATTGATTCACATTGTCATCTGCATGACCTGGATTTTTATGCGCCGGAAGCGCAAACCGAGGCTCTTGCTGTTTGCGCCGAAAAACAAGTCGATAAGCTCATTTGTATCGGTACCGACCACGAGGATTCTTTCAAGGCTGCCGAATTTGCCGCTCAAAATCCCACCAAGCTTTTTTGGAGTTATGGTATCCACCCCAATGAATTTGACAAACCTAGAAAAGATGTTCAATTTGAACATCAAAACCGTCCAGTGGCAATTGGTGAAGTTGGCCTCGATTATCATTATGGTGAAAATGATAAATTAGACCAAGCGAGACTTCTGGAAGAAATGTTAGATCTCGCCATTCGCGAGGATTTACCACTTATTTTTCATGTTCGCGAAGCTTTTGATGATTTTTTCGCGATTTTGGACAATTTTTCTTCTGCCAAAATCCGTGGTGTCGTGCATTCTTTTTCTGACAACAAGAAAAACCTCCGCAAATCTCTCGAACGTGATTTTTATATCGGCGTGAATGGTCTAGCTACTTATTCTACTTTGCCGATGCCACCAATTGAGCGCATTTTACTCGAAACTGATGCGCCATTTCTCTCCCCCGTGCCACTGCGTGGGCAAACCAACCAGCCGGCCAATGTTTACTATGTGGCGAAATGGTTAGCCGAAAAACTCGGATCAGATTTTGAGGAAGTTGCGAAAATTACTACCGAAAATTCGGAAACTCTCTTTAATTTAGGAGCTAGAAAATGATTTATTTAGATTTTGCCGCCGCTACTCCAGTTCATCCCAAGGTACTCGAGGCGATGTTGCCATATTTTAGTGAAAATTTTTACAATCCCTCTGCGCCGTATCTCCCCGCCAAGCATCTGCGTGGTGAATATGAAGCGAAAAAATCCGCTTTAGCTCAAACCATCGGTGCGAAATCACCTGATTTAGTCATCACGGCTGGCGCCACTGAGTCGATTAATCTCGCGTTCACTGTTTTAGAAAAATACCCAGACGCCGAAGCTCTGATTTTAGCCACCGAGCATGCTTCGGTACGAGAATCCGCCAGACATTATGCGAAAAAAGTTACAGAAATCGCTGTCGATCATACTGGCCTAATCGAACTAAAAGATTTGACTACCAAAATTACCGAAAAAACTGTCTTAATTTCTGTCGCGATTGCTAATAATGAACTTGGTACCATCCAACCACTCAGCGAAATTGCCGAAATTATACGACGCACGCGCGAGAAACGTCTAGCTACTGGTAATCTCACCCCACTTTATCTTCACTCTGATGCCTCGCAGGCTGCGAGCCTTCTCGATCTCTCAGTGGCACGTCTCGGGGTCGATCTCTTGACGCTCAATTCTGCCAAAGTTTATGGGCCGAAGGGGATTGGCGCACTCTACATTTCTCGCGGGGTTAAGCTTAGCCCCATCTCTTATGGTGGCGGTCAGGAAATGGGCCTGCGTTCTGGTACGGAAAATGTGCCGCTCCTCATGGGCTTCGCGGAAGCTTCGGTTCGTGCGAAGTCTCACATTTCCGCCAGTCGCAAAAAATATGAAAAATATAACCAATTATTCCGCCAGATTCTGACCGAAAAATCCCTCATTACACCAAAATTCTTGGGCAACAAAAAACATCAGTTAGCTAATTTCTGTCCAATCTGCTTCGACGGGCTTGATGCTGAGCGTCTGATTTTTAAGCTGGAAGATCGTGGTATTCTGCTTTCTACCGGTGCTGCCTGTGCTGCCTCGAAGGGGCAAAAATCTCATGTACTTTCCGCCATCGGCCTCACTGATTCGGAAATTACCGGGTCACTTCGCGTAACTTTTGGTGAGCTAAATACTGAAGAGCAAATTCGTGAAGCCGCATCGGTGATTGCCGAAGTGGTTAATCAAGAGGCTAAGCGTATCGGATTGGTGTCGG
This sequence comes from Nanosynbacter sp., assembly GCA_015257445.1. Taxonomy (GTDB): domain Bacteria; phylum Patescibacteriota; class Saccharimonadia; order Saccharimonadales; family Saccharimonadaceae; genus Nanosyncoccus. The sequence continues at coordinate 14,879 of JABZKE010000002.1, forward strand.
GCGAGGTAGTTTTAAAAGAATCGCACGATGCTGAATTAGGCCAAGAAAATTCTACCGTATTCAGCCAAAATCAAGAGGTTGCTCATGAATAGCACTATGGCAAAACCGAAAACCGTCTTCGTCGGCATGTCTGGTGGTGTCGATTCTTCCGTCACCGCAGTTCTACTTAAAAATGCTGGCTATCATGTGGTCGGGGTCTATATGAAGAACTGGTCGAAGGATCTCCCGGGTATGAAATGCCCTTGGGCGGAAGATCTGGCTGATGCTAAGCGTGTGGCTACGAAATTAGATATTGATTTTCGCATTTTTGATTTTGAAACTGAGTACCACGCCAAGGTAGTCGATTATATGATTGAGGAATTCAGGAAGGGAAATACTCCGAATCCCGATGTGATGTGCAATCAAGAAATCAAGTTCAAACTTTTTTACGACATCGCCATGAGTCAGGGTGCAGATTTTATTGCCACTGGTCATTATGCTATATCCGAAGACGGCAATTTGAAATTAGCTACAGATACTAATAAAGATCAGACTTATTTTCTCTATCGTATTTCTGATGAAGCGATTTCGCAGACACTTTTTCCGCTTGGCAAAATGCTAAAACCAGAGGTGAAGCAATTAGCCGCTGAGTTTGATCTCGATAACGCCTACAAAAAGGAATCTATGGGGGTCTGCTTTGTCGGTGAGGTCGGGATCAAA
>JABZKE010000088.1 GCA_015257445.1 Nanosynbacter sp.
TCCTCACCGCCATCATTTCCATCTCTCTCGCCTGTATGAATGTTCTGCCAATCCCAGCCCTCGATGGCGGCCGCTGGACCATGATTACCATCTCTAAATTAATCAAGAAGAAACTCTCGACCGAGGCCGAAGGGAAAATTATCGCCACCACCTTCCTCTTCCTCTTTGCCATGTTTATTCTCGTCACGATTTTAGACCTAATCCGTATCTTCCATTAATATGACATCAAAATCTTCATTTTCAAGTAAAATTGTCAAATCGCTAAAATCCGGCTCGGATCTCATTTATCTTCCAATCTTAGCTATTGTCACTTTTTATGCCGCGCAATTTATCGTGGGTGTACCAATGCTAGTCATTCTTGGCTCCGATACTTTAAAAACTCCCCTCGCTGCTACAGTTTTTTCCACCTTAGTCTATACCCTAAGTTTTCTTTTTCTCCTCCTCATTTTTAAACATCTAAAACCACTCAGGGCCCCGGTCACCCGTAACGAGCTTGGCTTAAATAATTTAGTCACCTTCTCCGATATTGGGCTCGCGCTCGCCGGCTTCTTCGGTTATCTCGCTTTTTCCGCCATTCTGACCGCACTTTTCTCGGTTTTTCCATGGTTTAACCTTAACGAAGCTCAACCCCTACTTTATTCCACCTTAATTTCGCCATCTGGCAAAATTCTAGCAGCTATTGCACTGGTAATAGTCGGACCGATTCTTGAAGAGGTTATCTACCGCGGACTTATCTACGGCAAACTTCGAAAAAACCATTCATTGGTCACCTCAATCTTAATCGTTTCTGTTCTTTTTGGTTTTCTCCACGGTCAATGGAATGTCGGCGTCGACGTCTTCACACTCAGCGTGGTCGCCTGTTTGATGCGCGAAACCACAGGCACTATCTATGCCGGAATTATACTGCATGTGTTAAAAAACACCATTGCCTTTTATTTTCTTTTTATGGCCTAATACTAGCCTTAATTAAATAAATATATTAAAAAAGAGGCTACTCGGCCTCATTTTTTAAAATAACCAAAGTTTAAGCAACTTCGAGAATTTCACCCTTATTTCCATTTGGTAGAGTATATTCATCACCCTCTTTTTTACCAATTAAAGCTTTACCAATTGGTGAAATATCTGAAATACGACCATTTAATGGATCAGCTTCTACGGCGCCCACGATAGAATAAGTATGCTCCTTACCAAGCATCTTAATTTTCACTGTCGAACCTACGGCGATTTTACCGCCCTTCGCCGCCTTAATAATTTCCGCATTCTTCAAGATTTCTTGAATTTCCAAAATTCGACTTTCTACCTGGCGTTGTTCCGCACGGGCATCAGAATATTCCTGATTTTCCTTCAAGTCACCAAAGGAACGGGCGGTAGCCAAACGATCGGCGATTGCTGGACGCATTTTAATCAGACTTTTCAACTCATTCTCAAGATTTTTCTTACCATCTTGAGTTAAACTTACTGTTTTTTTCATAGGAATAAAAAATACAATCTTTCTTTTAATATAATTACTTCATTAAAAAATACACGAAGCCCCAAAAAATGTCAACTTATCTCTGTTATTTATATTTTTTGTGATACAATAAGAATATTATTATTTTAAACAGGAAAGGTAAAGGATGAAGTTAAGTCAATCATTTATCAAGACCTTCCGTGAAGTAGGAAAAGAAGAAACCAGCCGTAACGCTGAACTTCTCATCCGCGCTGGCTACATTTACAAGGAAATGGCCGGTGTTTATGACTTCCTACCACTCGGATTGATCACATTAAACAAAATTCAAGACATCATCCGTGACGAACTCGATGCTATCGGTTGTCAGGAGATGCAAATGACTGCGCTTCAGAACCCCGAATCCTGGGTCAAAACTGATCGCTGGCGCGATGATGTAATCGATGTCTGGTTCAAAACCAAACTTAATGCCGGCGGCGAATTAGGTCTCGCTCCTACCCACGAAGAGCCACTCACTAATTTAATGACCAAATACATTTCTTCTTACAAGGACCTCCCAGTCTACGTCTACCAATTCCAAACCAAGTTCCGAAACGAACTTCGTGCCAAATCTGGTATTCTACGTACTCGCGAATTCCTTATGAAGGATCTTTATAGTTTCTCGACTGATAAAGAATCCCACGAGAAGTTCTACCACGAAGTCGAAGAAGCCTACAAGCGCATCTACGTCCGTCTCGGTCTCGGCGATTGTACCTACGAAACTTACGCTTCTGGCGGTGCTTTCTCTAAATACAGTCACGAATTCCAGACTATCACTCCAGTTGGTGAAGACGTTATTTATTTCAACGATGATAAGTCTATTGTCTTGAACGAAGAAGTCGTAATCGATGAAGTTCTAAATGACCTCGGCGTTAAAAAGGAAGACCTTCACTCTACCGCCGCTGCCGAAGTTGGTAATATCTTTACTCTCAGCTACAAATTCTCTGATCCAATCGGTCTTAAGTACGATGATAAAGACGGCGAAAAGAAAACCGTCTTCATGGGTAGCTATGGTATCGGCGTTTCCCGCGTTATGGGCGTAATTGCGGAAAAGTTTGCTGATGAAAAAGGTCTCGTTTGGCCAGAAAATATCGCACCTTTCAAATATTACTTGATCGGTCTTGGCGATGAAGCCGCGAAGATCACTGTCGAACTTCATGATGCTCACCGCAAAGAAATCTTGCTCGATGATCGCGATATGCGCATCGGTGAAAAACTTACCGATTCTGAACTTCTTGGTATCCCTTACCGCGTAGTAATTTCGGAAAAAACCTTGGAGAATAACCAAGTCGAAATCACAGATCGTAAGACTGGCGAAACCAAGCTTATCGGCCTCGAAGAATTCAAGAATTCACTCTAAAAGTTAAATACCCCGAATCAGGGGTATTTTTCTCTCTGATGTGATAAAATATAGATAAGTATATAAGGAAAAATTATGTTTGATAACACCGAATATAAAATTGCATTTCAAGC
>JABZKE010000089.1 GCA_015257445.1 Nanosynbacter sp.
GTAATGAGAACGTGAAAATTCCGGCAAAAGACGGGAAGAATTTGGTGCTGACGATTGACCGCAATATTCAGAAAAAAGCGGAAGAAGCGGTGGACGAGGTGACAAAAAAATTTAATATTACCTATGGGTCGGCGATTGTGATGAACCCAGCGACGGGGCAGATTTTGGCGATGGCGGGTAAACCAGGCTATAATCCGGCGGAATACGCGAAGGTGACCGATGCGAAGGTGTTTCAAACCGACGCAACGATGAACGCTTTTAACCCGGCTTCGGTATGTAAGACTTTTGCGATTGCGGCAGCGATTGATTCTGGAGTAATGACGCCAGAGACGACTTATTATAATACGGATAAGTTAGTGATTGATGGTTGGCCGATCGAGAATGCGATTAAGGGCCACACTGGGGAGGTTAATATGCAAACTGTGCTAACTTATTCCTTAAATACGGGTTCGATTCAAGCTTTGAAACTTTTAGGTGGTTCGGCTTCGGAAATTACTTATCAAGGTAAGGAAAAGCTTTATGATTATTACCATAACCGCTTTAATTTGGGTAAATATACGGGGATTGAATTGCCGGAAACGAAGGGTGCAATCGTGCCACCAAACGATATTGACGCGACAGATGCTCGATATGCGAACATGACTTTCGGGCAGAGCTTGGATCTTTCGATTATTCAAGTATCTTCAGCTTTTTCGGCAGTGGTGAATGGCGGGGAATATTATCGTCCGACTTTGATTGCAGGGGAAATGAAGGATGGCAAGTTTGTGAGAACAGAGCTTGCGAAGGCGGACCACGATGCATTAAATAAAAATGACACTAGTAGGACAATGCGCCAAATGTTGCACACGGGTCGTTTAGTTTTTCCGAATGTGAAGGGGTATGACGAGGATTATTATGTGGGTGGCAAGACTGGTACGGCTCAGACTGTGAAAAATGGCAAATATAGCTTCGATGAAACGATTGGTACCTATGTGGGCTTTGGGGCGAAATCTCTAGAGGAGACGCCAGATTACGTAATTATGACCAAAGTTTGGAGTGATAACCGAAAACTCGATGGTGGGATGGATGCGAAGCCGATTTTTGATGAGATATCGAAGTATATGATAAACTATAATAAAGTCAGGAGGTAAGGCGTGGGGAATTTAGATAACAATGCATTATATGGTTTACTATTGTCGCTCGGTACTTTTTTGCTTTCGATGTTTTTGACGCCTTTTTATACTCACGTAGCTTATAAATATCATTTTTGGAAGAAGCAAAAAAAGACTACGGTTTCGGGTGACAGTCTACCAATTATGACGAAGTTGCACGCGCACAAATTCAAGCGGGTTTTTCCAACAATGGCGGGAATTATCGGGGTAATCGCGGTGACGGTAGTGACCTTGTTATGTAATTTTGATCGTGCCCAGACGTGGCTGCCGATTTTTGGATTCTTAGGTGGGGCGATTGTGGGATTGATTGATGACGGAATTAATGTCTTTGGCTCAGGTGAGGGGGCAGCTGGACTGCGCGCGCCGATTAAGTTTGCGATGATTACTGTGGTGAGCTTGGTGCTGGGCTGGTTTTTTGCCTATAAATTAGGCTGGACGAGTATCCATATTCCATTTGCGGGTGATATTGAAATCGGTGGGGTGGTGATGGCGGGATTATTTACTTTTGCGGTGGTGGCGACTTCAAATGCGGTGAATATTTCGGATGGACTAGACGGACTGGCGGGGGGTCTCGCGATGATGGCTTATGGTGCGTTCGGGACAATTGCGCTATTTCGTGGGCAGGTTTATTTATTTGCTTTCTGTATGACGGTAGTGGGGTGGCTATTTTCTTATGTGTGGTTCAATGTGCCGCCAGCGCGTTTTATGATGGGGGATGTGGGCTCGTTTGCACTGGGTGCGGGGCTTGGCGTGGTGTCAATGATGACGAATTCATTGTTACTTTTGCCTGTAATCGGATTATTATTCGTGGTAGAGGCAGGTTCTTCCTTAATTCAGATGATTTCGAAGAAATTTTTTAAGCGCAAGATTTTCATTTCAGCGCCAATCCATCATCATTTGGAAGCGAGTGGTTGGGGTGAAGCAAAAATTGTGATGCGTTTTTGGGTAATTGCCGGAGTTTGTGCGATTGTGGGGGTATTTATTGCGATGGTGAGCGGAATTATTAAAAAATAAAAATTTTCGGAGTGGGATTAGATGCGACAACATAAGGCAAATTATAAAATTATCATTACGATGATAATTTTGATTGCCATCGGGCTAATGATGATAGCTTTGGTGGGTCCATCTTATGCGAAAGTGAAGGGGGAAGATACAGTGTATTGGGTGGATCAGGTGAAGTATCTGGTGATTACGGCAGTACTGCTATTTTTCGAGACCAGAGTAAATTTGGTTGAAGTAGAAAATGCAAAAAAACCTAATGGGATTTGGCGAATACTGGATGCGATAGCGAAACAATTACCGATGATTTTGTTGGTTTTGGGATTATCCTTGAACTTGCTACTGGCGGTGTCGGCAGGACATTCAAGTTTGGCATATTGTCAGTTAGGGGCCTGTAGGTGGCTGAGACTCGGGCCAATTACGATTCAGGTGTCGGATTTTTTGAAGTTAGGAGTGATGCTTTATCTCGCAAAGATTACCGCGGATTTTCAGGCGAGGGGTAGTTTTTTGGAAGAGGCTGGTAAGACGACGGCATTTGGAATGTTGATGCAGCTTTTGATGGATTTATACATGAGAATCAAAGGCAGAAAAGAGGGGAGGAGTACGAATTCGAAGAGCCAGGCGGGTGTTTCGGGAGGAACGGCTTTTTCTAGTCAAGTGAATTTTAGTCGTAATAACTATGGTTTTAATCAGGGATTTAATACGGCGGGAAATTCTGCGCGGGTGAATGGACAGGGTAATAGACT
>JABZKE010000090.1 GCA_015257445.1 Nanosynbacter sp.
CTTAGCTGGTCCAGGTACCGGTAAGACGCAAATTATTTCTCAGCGCGTCGCTCACATCTTGAACGTCACCCAGACCAACCCAAGCAACATCCTTTGTCTCACTTTTACTGACGCCGCCGCCACCAATATGCGCGACCGTCTACGTACCGTGATTGGCAACTCTGCCGATGAATTAAACATCATGACCTATCATTCCTTCGGCAAAACCATCATTGGTCGCTACCAGAATTATGCCACCGAAATTGAACGTTTATCCGAAAAAAATATTAGCCCCGTCGAAGCCGAGAACTTCTTCCAGCAGCTTCTTGACGAGCTACCTATTACTAATCCATTGCGAGCCAATAAAGCTAGCGAAGTATCCGGGTTAATCAATAAACTTAAAAATGCCAATCTCTCCATCGCCAACTTAACTACCATCCAAGAAGCCAATCAAAAAGATATTGAGAATCTCAATCAAGCTCTCGCTGCCACCACCATTGGTAAAGCCAGTAGTGGTAATTTTGAAAGTAAATGCAAGGAACGCTATTTTCCGATTCTTACCGTACTAGGCCAAGTCAGTTCTTCTCATGATCAAAATATCTTGCCGAACGTGCCGTATATTTCTAGCGAGCTTTATCGTCAAATGCTTGACCTTTATCAATTAGAAATCGCCAAAGATAAACCTTCTATTGCGACCCTAAAAAAATTTACCGATAGTCATTTCACTTTAAACGCTAGCGGGGTTTGTTATTATAAACAAACTAACGATATCGTTAAATTTTCCACCATTCTAGATTTTTGCCAAAAATACCAAACCTATCTTGCCGAAAATCGCTTGATTGACTATGCTGATATGATTCTTGAGGCAATCAAGCATCTAGAAACTGATGCAGATTTTAAAGCCATGATGGCTGAGCAGTTTCAATATATCATGCTTGACGAGTTTCAGGATTCCAACCCGGCACAAGTTCGTTTAATCCAACTTATTACCGACTATGATAAACCAGAAATTATGGCCGTAGGTGATGACGACCAGACTATTTACGAATTTCAAGGCGCACTTTCCTCTAATCTCGTCGATTTCTACCAGCATTACCAAGCCAAAATCATTATTCTTAAAGAAAATTATCGTTCAACCAGTGAAATTCTTACTTTGTCGCGTAAAATTGCCGACCAAATCCCCGATAGCTTTATAAAATCCGAGTCCGTCCTAACCAGCCTGGGTGAAACTTCTGGTGACTTCACTAAAAATCTTCATGCCGCCAGAAACTCAGAATTATCAAAAATCACTAGCGACGATCAGACGCTTCAACCGATTAACCACCCGAACACTCGTATTTCTCGTCATCACTTCAGCGACACCATTTCTGAGTATCAGTGGGTCGCCGAAACCATTCATAATCTTATCCAAAGTGGGGAAGAGCAAAAAAATATTGCCATTATCGCCCGAAAACACGATATCTTGAAGGCAATACTGCCATATCTTCGCAAATACGACAATATTAACGTCACTTACGAGCGAAAAGAAAATATTCTTGAAGATGCCAAAATCAAAGAACTTCATGACCTACTTCGTGTCGTTCATCAGCTCGCATCAGGTCAAGACCCCCTTGATTTACTTGCAGAAATTATGAGCGCCGACTATCTCGGACTTAATCCACTTGATTTTGTGCAACTAGTTCACACTGGATATCACGACCATCGTCATTTTCTTGATTATTTGCTCGGATATCAAAAACTTCCCGCCGTAAGAAATTTCGCCAAATTCCTCGCTGAACTTGCTAAAAAATCTCTCACCTCGTCTGTCGAAGATATGATAAATTTCCTCATCAATTTAAAACCAGTTTATTTTGATCTTGAAACTCAAAAAGTAAACTCCGAGTCTCCTGAGATGCCAGATTCCAATCCTGATTCCGCCATCATCGATCCATTCGAAACCAATTCAGAATCTACCGACTCCTCCGAAAAATCGCTCTATATTTCACCATTTTTACCAAATCTCGATTATGAAAATCCGGAAACTCTAGCTAAACAACTAACCTCCAAGGAAGTTCGCCAGATGGTAGATTTTTACCAAAATCTCGCCACTTTGAAAGAGGAATTTTACAATTTTACCAAGACTGAACACCCAAAGCTTGCCGACTACATCGATTTTCTCGATAAATATCAAGCCGCCAATGCCACTATTCAAAAATCTGCAATTTTTTCCGATGATCAAAACGCTATTACTCTAATCTCCGCCCATAAATCTAAAGGTCTTGAATTTAAACACGTCTTTCTCCTTGATCTTTCGGATGCTCATTGGAATCAAAACCGTGGATCACAGGGAATTAAACCACCTTTTAATCTGACTTTTGTCAATGGAGCTACCGAAAGTGAAGGATGTAATCTACGTCTCCTCTTTGTGGCCATGACTCGCGCCGCCAAATCCCTCACTATGACTAGCGCCACTACTAACCATAACCAAAGCGCCACTAAGCCACTTGGCATGATGATGGAAATTAATGAGGAAAAAATCATCAAAATCTCTCCATTATTAGAAGTGCCTGAAATCTTCCAACACCCATCCGATAATTCTGAAATTACCGAATTGCAACATCTAAAATCCACCTGGCTCGACAAATATCTCGATCCAAAAGACGACTTGCTCAAATATCTTCACACTAAAGCCGACAGTATCTGGCTTTCCGCCACCGATGTTTCAAATTTCGTAGATCTCGAATATAACGGTCCACTCAATTTCTATCGCAATCGTTTAATTGGCGCACCACGCAGTATTGAAAATGTGGTGAATATTGAAAAGGGTAATCTGATTCACAAATGTTTTGAGATGATTACTAATCAAAAAATCACCGCTGATCAGGCCCTCGAATATTACCTTGAAACTG
>JABZKE010000091.1 GCA_015257445.1 Nanosynbacter sp.
TCATTTTTCTGGTTTACTAATCTTCCGATTCGCTGCAGAGTTTTTTCCTAACTACTAATTTTCCGATTTGCTGCAGATTTTCCCAACTACTAATCTTCCGATTCGCTATGAAATTTTTCGTGCACTTCTTTTAGGTGTGGGTCGGTAATATGGGTATAAATTTGCGTAGTGGAAATATTTGCATGCCCCAGCAAACTTTGCACTGAACGAATATCCGCGCCGTTCATCAAAAGATCCGTGGCAAAACTATGGCGCATCGTGTGTGGCGTCACATGTTTAGTAATGCCAGCCAGCCTTGTATATTTTTGCACAATTCGCTCGATGGAGCGTGGAGTTAATCTACGAAAATCACCACTTGTGGATGGAATTTGTTGGTTAGCTGAATTATTTAGAAATAGTGCCGGTAAGGTATCAGTTCGCATATTCAAGTAATCTTCGATACATTCCGCCGTAGATTTATCAATAAAAATCGGTCGGTCTTTTTTGCCTTTACCGCGCACCATAAATTCTCGGCGTTCCAAATTAATCGAATCGCGATTCAAGCTACAAAGTTCCGATACACGTAGTCCGCCAGAAAATAGTAATTCAATAATCGCGCGGTCTCTTAGTCCCGATTCGGTATCTAGTGGAATTTCTGCTAGCAATCTTTCGATTTCATCGAAGTGTAAAAAAGTTACCTGCTTTTTGGCGGCTCGTGGTAAATCAATTAGGGAAGGATCTAAGCTTTTAATTCCACGCTTGGCTAAATATTTGAAAAATCCACGCAGTGCAATCAAGTGGTAACTCTGAGTCAGCGCCGATAAACGCTCTTTATTTTGATTATCCGAAAACCGATTCAACTTCAAACGAAAGCGACGTAAAACCTCCGGTGTAATATCGGAAGGTTTAATCATCTCTTGGCCTTCAAAATCTTCCGTAATCAAGTCAATAAAACGTGACAAATAGAGCCCGTAGTTTTCTATGGTTTTCGTCGAACGACCTTTTTCAATTTCCAGTGATTCCAGAAAATCTGCCACTAATTCAGAAATATCCATAAGAGTAATTATAACACCTTATGCTATAATGTGATTATGGATAAAACTGATTCTGTAAGCGAACTCTTTAGCGACCAAAACAACCAAAACGCCAAGCAAATCCAATATGATGAAGCCGTTGTTAAAAGTCAAATTGATATGGTAGGGAAGCGTATTGAATATGAACCAACTTCTGGTAGTTCTGTAGTGATTGAAGAAAAAGCTCCAACTTCTGGTGAGGTGCTTCCGAACGGTTTTCCAGCCGGTGTCGGCCCTAATGCCGCTCCAGAAACTCCAGTCAAAAAAGAGCGCACCAAACTCAATCTGGTCCAGAGCGCCAAAGATTTTTTCACTCACGCCACCAAGCGCCAAAAAATTATCATGATTGCCGCTCCTGCTAGTCTCATTGTTTTAGCTATTCTCGTTACTATCATTGGCCAAGCTACCGGTGCCTTTAAAACCGATTATTCTGTGACCTATTCTACGGCCAAAGAAATCAAAAATCAGATTACTAAAATTCGCGGCGATGTTAGTTGTAATAAAATTTCTGAATATGCTTCGAATTCCGCAACCTCGAATGAAATTTACCAAAAATACATCGAAGATTGTAAGCAAAATATGGCCGGTATCGATAGTAATTTGGTTACTAAACTTGGTGATTCTGCTGGTGTTCTGAAAGATCCGGAAATTGGTCGTAAATTTGATGCCTTCCGTACAGTTTTTAACGCCACAAATGGTGGTGATGAAGATATTAATAAAGCTCTCGACCTCTACGCCGTCTGGCATAAATGGAGTGTGATCGAAGGTAATAAGACTTCCGACTGGACCGAGGCTGATATTCTTAATGCTACCAAAATCCTGCGCGAATCTGGTAATCAGCGCCTAAAAGATTACGGTGAAAAATGGGCCACCCTCAAGGCTCAGGCTAATGAAGCCACTTATCGTTGGTTACATTCTTCCAGTAAAGATGATGGCTCGGTCGATTTTGTGGAAATGCGTCGCGCAGCGGATGATGCGAAAAATGCCTTCAATGATTTTGAACGTAATGAGCGCCCAAATTTGCTCACCGAATTTCCTCTGAAATTTGTCGACCTCGCCAAGGTTTACGCTAAGTTCGAAGAATTGTATGAAGTCATTCGTAAAACTTACGAAGAGAACTACAATTTCCGTGCCGGTGGTTGTCGCGAATTAATCAATTCAGTTCGTTGCGAATAACCTCTGAAATTGTGGTATACTGGGGGAAATATCAAGATTTTATAAGGGAGAAAACATGGACGAAAACACAAGAACAGATTATATTGAACGTACTCTGGTAATTTTAAAGCCAGATGCCGTTCAACGTGGTATCGTCGGTGAAATTTTACAAAGATTTGAACGTGTCGGCCTCAAGATTGTCGGCATGAAAATGGTTAGCCCAGATCAAGAATTATTCAAGCAACATTATGAAGGTATCGGCAAGTTAATTTCGCGTCGTGGTGAAGAAACTTATCGTTATAATCTCGACTACATGATGAGTGGTCCGATTATCGCGATGTGTCTCGAAGGTATCGAAGCTGTCGCCTTAGTTCGTAAAATCGTCGGTTCCACCGAACCAAAATCTGCCGAAATGGGTACCATTCGTGGCGATTTCTCGCACATGAGTTTTGGTCATGCCAATTCTCACGGTCGTCCAGTGCCTAACCTAGTTCACGCTTCTAGCAACCTCGAAGAAGCCAAGCAAGAGGTCGCCCTCTGGTTTACCGAAGCTGAGACTTACGACTACGAAGATTTGAACGAAAAATACACTCGCTAATCTCTAAATAAAAGTACCCTCACTGGGG
>JABZKE010000092.1 GCA_015257445.1 Nanosynbacter sp.
ATGGAGAGCAGCTTGGCATCATGTCAAGCAAAGAAGCTCAGGTTCTGGCCCGGGAGCAAGGTGTCGACCTCGTCGAAATTGCAGGTAATGCCACCCCTCCGGTCGTTAAAATCATCGATTGGGGTAAATATCAATACCAAAAGATGAAAGAAGAGGCTAAAAATCGTAAAAAAGCTCGTGAAAAACAATCCGAGCTCAAACAGATGAAGATTGGTCTCAAAATCAGCGACAATGACCTCAACATTAAAATCCGCAAAATTAAGAGTTTTCTCGAAGATGGCGATCACTGCCGTATTATCATTACCTTCAAGGGTCGTGAGATGGCACACAAAGAAATTGGTTCTCAACTTCTTGATCGTATTCTCGAACAAATGGCCGACTGTGCCATTGTCGAAGGAAAACCACAATTTGCTGGACGCAATTTATCAGTCGGAGTACGAAAAAAGTAATTTCCTACTTTCAAGGTTCCCTGATCGTACATTGAATACTAAATTAACTAAAAGGAAAGCCTATGCCAAAGCTTAAAACTCACAAAGGTACTGCTAAGCGTATTAAAATTTCCGGCACCGGTAAATTAATCCGCGAACGCGCCTATGGCAACCACATTCTTGCCAAAAAATCTAAAGCCCGCAAACGTAACATGAAGACTGCTGGTGCAGTCGAGGGTAAGATTGCTAAAAACATTAAAAGCGCATTAGGAGTTTAATCATGAGAATCAAAAGAGGTGTTGCCGCACGCGCAAAACATAAGAAAATTCTAGCTGCCGCTAAAGGTATGCAACATTACCGCACCCGCAGCTTCCGTCTAGCTAAACAAGGTGTTATTAAGGCCCTTCGCTACGCTTACCGCGACCGCCGTAATCGTAAACGCGATCTTCGTGCTCTTTGGATCACCCGCATCAATAACGCCGCTCACCAATATGATTTGAACTATTCTCAACTCATTAATGGTATGAAAAAGCAAAATATCGCTGTTGATCGCAAGATCTTGGCCGAATTAGCTGTCAATCAGCCAGCTGCCTTCCAGACAATTGTCGAACAAGTTAAAAAGGAGATTAAATAATGGCTATTTGCGAAATTTCCGGTAAAGGAAAAATGTACGGTCATAACGTAAGCTTCTCCCAGCACAAGACCCGTAAAGTTTTCAAACCAAACATCCAAAAGAAAACTCTCCTTATCGGTGGTAAAAAACTTAAAATCAATGTCAGTACCGCTGCTCTTCGTACTTTGAAGAAAAAAGGTTTGATCAAATAATTTATTCAATCGAATATAACAAAATAGACCCCTAGGGGTCTATTTTTAAGCTATCAGTAAGCCGGGTTTTGTAACTAAAAGGTGCAAATACTTTTATCACAAGTAAAACCACAATAAAAGTTTCTTCCCTTTTTAGCCGATAATCATCTATCTAGATATTTTGTTGCCAAAATATTCAAGCGGTAAGCGTGCATCTTCGAACCAAAGTTTAGTAGCACTCCTTGCAGCCAGTAGGGTTTGCCATCAACCATGTCACCATGGATTGCCGTAAGCTCTTACCTTACACTTTTCACCCTTGCCCGAAGGCGGTATTGTCTCTGTGGTACTTTCCCTATTCTTCAATTTTTTAGGCCGAAGCCGTCTAAATTTTCGAACGGTCGCCATTAACGACTACTGCGTTCTATGCTGCCCGGACTTTCCTCTTGGCTGAGCCAAGCGATTATCTTTCAAGCTCTACATCTATCTTATCACAATTTTTGTGATATTTTTATTACTCAATATTTTTGTTACTCAATTTAGTGACCAATCCAGACTCACTTCTTTAAAGTCAAATATCCTGGCGTCCCTGGGCGATCAATCCTCATCCATTTCCAATTAGAAGAACTTAATTCGCTCTCTTCCATCTTTGAACCATTCCCCCCTACCAGATTCACACATCCTCTAAATACCCCCAACCAACTAAGATTCCTATTTGGCCCACCTGGTATTAAATCACTTGTCGCATATATAGTTTTTAGTTTAACATCTTCTGCAAACATTGTCCCAACTTGCTCCACCCTTGACATATCAAAATTCGATAAATCTAACTCTTCAAGTGAAGACATATCCTTAAACATATCTGCCATGACACTAATCTTAGAGGTTTTAAATCCTGATAAATCTAATCTCTTTATACTAGAAGCCCCCATAAACATCTGATAAAAGCTCGTTACCCTCGAAGTATCAAAACTACTTAAATCTAATTCCTTTAAATTACTCATACCACTAAACATTTGATTACAATATTGGGATAATTCAATTTTTTCTCCCTCTGTAAAATAATAGAGCGTCTTCAAGCTAGAGTCATACCACATTAAAATTTCATATTGCGAATCGCGTGATTCCAAATTTCTCACATTTAAAGTCCCCTCCGCTGGTGGGGTGGCACTTCTTTTAATATAATTTATATTTTCTACACCACCAGCTAAATTTCTCATAGCTGTATAAAACGAAGAGTCACCTTCCTTGGCATTCCCAAACGGATTTGCCACGAAAGATACTACAATTTTATTTGAATAGACATCATCACTCAAATTTCGGCCGATTCGCATCCCCACATCCAAAGTGTAATTCCCCTCTGATTCATGCTCGCTCTCGATGAATTTATCACGAGCCGACTTCTTTGGAATTGGCGAATATTTCGTATTGTCGCGCAACTTATAGCCCCACATATTATTCTCAAAATCTGAAAATTCTCGCTGATCTGGCAACGGATTAATTTTCGTCGGATTTTGTGGCCTCGTCGGCACCAATGCCTGCTCTTCACTCACCGTGCTAATCGTAGCATAAAATCCATTTTTAACATGGCCGTTAT
>JABZKE010000093.1 GCA_015257445.1 Nanosynbacter sp.
AGGAGGAGAATAATTAAAATACAGGTAATCGCGCCAATGATTACACTCGGGAGCATAATCGTGTAAGGTGAGACACCAAAAATTTTGAAGATTCCCTTTTGGAGTAAATGATAAGGTAAATCGACGATTACTTCACGAAAAATGGTGTGACGATTGAGTTCAAAAGTTTTGGTAGTGAAAGTAATTTCATCATTCGAGAGGCCATTAGGCGTGATGAGCGGTAGGAAGAAAAGTAAACCGGTGAAAATTAATCCAAGTAATAAATAGCCAAGTTTGAAACGATGGCGAAATAAGAAAAATTTGTTTGGATTGAGTTTACCCACATTTCTATTATAGCAAATTTGCAAATTTATTCGCGGGTTTTGTCGAGATTCATGAAGCGTAGTAATTCTGGATGGAAGTAAAGTTCAATCTTACCGATGGCGCCGTGACGGTGTTTGGCCATCAAAAGTTCGGTGATATTAGTCGGTTCGTAACCCTCTTCCTGGTGGTAATAGTCGACACGGTGCAGGAACATTACAAGGTCAGCATCCTGCTCGATGGAGCCGGATTCACGAAGGTCAGAAAGTACTGGTCTTGGATCATCACGGCCAGTGACGCCACGAGAGAGCTGAGCGAGAGCGATTACTGGAATTTCTAGCTCACGGGCGAGAATTTTGAGGCCACGAGAAATTTCCGTCACCTCTTGCACGCGATTACCAGCATAGCGGTCGGAACCAGTAATCAACTGGAGGTAGTCGACGATAATTAAGCCAATATTATGATCGTGATGGGCGCGACGAGCTTTATTGCGAAGCTCGAGAATAGTCATGGAGCTAGTATCATCTAGATAAAGTGGAATTTCACCCATTTCGCCAAGGGCGTCACCAATTTTAGCGAAGTCGTCATTGGAAATATTACCAGTACGGATACGCCAAGAGTCAACATTAGAAGTGGTGGAAATAATACGGTCGACAATTTCATTTTTTGCCATCTCCATAGAAAAGAAAAGTACACCACATTTATTAATGCCGGCGACATTGTAGGCCAGGTTTTGGGCAAAAGTAGTTTTACCCATGGCCGGACGCGCACCGATAATAATCAGGTCGCCTTTTTGGAGGCCGGCGGTTTTGTTGTCAAGATCACGGAAGCCAGTCTTAAGACCACGGAGAGCGCCTTTATTTTTGCTGAGCATTTCCATGCGGTCATAAGCATCGACAAGGAGATCGGAAAGTGCGGTGTAATCGGTTTTGGTATTGCTATCAGAAACCGCAAAAAGTTCTTTTTCAGCTTGTCCCAGCATGGCGCCCACCTCATTGGCGGAATCGTAGGCCTTGGTAGCAATTTCAGTGCCGGCCTTGATGAGACGGCGACGAATTGAGGCTTGTTCCACAAGATTGGCATAAGATAAGGCATTGGCAGCGGTTGGCACGACCATGGTGAGATTAGAGATATAGGTCGCACCACCGACTTCCTTGAGAAGTTTCATGGATTTAAGCTCGGAAGTCAAAGTGACGAGGTCGATTGGTTGACTACGTTCATAGAGATTCATCATGGCGCGATAAATATGTCCATGAATTTGGTGATAAAAATCAATAGGTTTAAGTTTTTCAAGAATGTCTGGGAAGGTCGTACTGTCGAGTAGAATGGAGCCAAGGAGAGATTTTTCAGCTTCAATATTCTGAGGTGGAACTTTACCGCCAAAAAGGCTAGGGTCATTTTGGGAAATGGTCGATTTTTGCGACCTTGGTTGAGTTGATTCCGCCATATTACCTCCTAGAATGGACTATCTTCAAGTTCTTGTATGTTACCCATTATATCAGAAATCGCGCTAAGTGAAGCGTCGTCGGTTTTTGGTGCGGCTTCCAATTTTCCGGCACTAAATTGATTAAAATCGACAGCGGTGCTAGGAATTTTATGCTCGTCGGGATTCATGATGATAATATTGAGGCCATTAATGGCAGTTTTTAGGACTTCGAGGTTGTTCTTGCTATTTAAAATATTGAACCAAACCTTGGCACTCGGGTAAATTTCTAATTGATTAGATTTGTAGGCAAAATAGGATTTGTTGAGTGGGACGAAGAGGGTTTCCGCGATATTTTTGATGTTTTCAAGAAAACCTTTGGCGCTGAAGTCACCCGAACCAGAAACTACAGCCTCTGGAATAGTCATGGCTTCAGTCTTTACTTGTTGATTTTGAATCTCTGCACGTTCTTGGATTTTTTCAGTAAGTTTGGACTTGGAAATCTTCAATAAACGTTCGCGGATTTCGGGATTAATCGAAGGTTTAGCGGGTTCCTCTTGGGGTGTTGGAGTTGCTGGGGCCGTTGGAGCTACTGGAGCTGTTGGGGTCGTTGGGTTTACTGGAGTCACTGGGGCTGCCGGTTCGGCGGCAGGGGATTCCGTGGTTATGGGAACTTCTGTAGCCTCTTGCGTGCTGATTACTTCTGGCGCGGGGGTATTTACTTCTGGATTTTTGGCCTGAATTTGTGGAACCGAGGGGGCAGAGATGGTCGTTGGTGTAGCTTTAAAATGATCTAAAATTAGAGCGACAATGAGTTTAGCGCTGGTAAATTCACCATTGACGGCATAAAGCTTTTCGATGAGGTGAAGATTTTTGGCGGTGGGGTTTTGGACGATGGCTTTAATAAGGCTAGTCGCGACCCCCTCGGCTTTGTTGCCCTGATTAATGAGCTCTTCGATGAGACTACGAATTTGGTCGATATTTTCTTGCTCGTAGCTTGCTAATATCTCTTGAATGAGAACCTGCTTAGGTACACCCAAGGCGGAAGAAACTTCTTCAGTGGTAATCAGGGTGGATTTATCAGGATGAAGATTGCTT
>JABZKE010000094.1 GCA_015257445.1 Nanosynbacter sp.
CGTAAAAGGTGAATTTAAAATTTGGTACGACCAATCAGAGAAGACTGTTTACTACTGGACTTCCGCTAGTTATGCTTATTTGAATGAGAATAGTGAAAAGATGTTCGATGGTTTTTCTAATCTAAAATCAATCGATACGACTCAGCTTAATGCTTCTTTTGCCACTACTACGGCTAATATGTTTTCGAAAAACCCGAAACTCAAAACCTTAAATTTCGGAAAATATATATTTAAGACGGAAAAAGTCACTGATATGCATGAGATGTTTGCTGATACTGGACTAGAAGAAATTCCAGTTAATAATTACGTTGGGTCAAGTTTTTTTGACACAAAAAACGTAGTTAATATGTCTGGTATGTTCGCAAGAACTAGACAATTAAAGGATATTCGTTTTACAGAATTTATCGACTTAAGAAATGCCGAAGATTTGAGTTATATGTTTTATGGCCTGAATGGTAAAGAATATTACTATTTGGGAGAAGCTTTTGGTAAACAAACCAAGAAAGTTAAGAAGTTGGATTATATATTTGCTACTGATCAGGAAAATAAAATAAAGAATATAGAGGTAGAATATTGGAACCAAAATGATCGTATATGGAATACGGAAAACGTAGAGAGCTATGAGGGGATGTTTGCTGGGCGTACTAACTACAAAAGTTGCGGTTTAAATGGGGAAAATATCCCAGTATCAGATTTGGCATGGTTGAGAGTGGGAGATTTTAGTCATAGTGGATATTTCTGTGCGTATGATCACCTATAGAATCGCAAATGCCATTTTCTCAAATTTTTCAAGACTTTTCTTCTATTCTAGTTATGCTAAACTAAATGTAGTATAAAACGAATTAGGGAAAATATTGTGAATCATAAATTTTTGAAGCTTAGCTCGGGCCTTGCTTTGACCTTGGTCGCGGCCGCCTGGCTTAACACTAAAAACACTTCTGCCCTCTATCAGTCCAGTCTTTCGGCCTATGTTGATAATGTCAAAACTCAAGTAGATGGTGATCTTTTGCTCGATAACCCATCGGTTAAAAGGGAAATGAATTTAAATATCGGGGTTACCGCGAAAAATAAATCCGGCTATAAGGTCGTGGTTAATTCTAAAACCGATAATACCGCGTTAAATAATTCTGACCCAGCCAAACCAGATAAAATTGAATCAATCACTAGTAATCAAGCGTTAAATAATTTTACGGCAAATACCTGGGGTTACAAATTGTCTTCCGACACCAATTACAGTCCAATCCCAAGTCTCAGTCACCCAGCCACTGTGACAAATAATACCGAAAAAGAAGTTACTAACCAAAAAACTATTCTCAATCTCGGCATTAATCTCGGCGATGATTTGCGTCCTGGCGATTATATTAATCAGCTTGTGGTTTCCGTGGTGGCGAATACGTATCAAAAAGAAGCCATCATGGATAAGGGTGAGGCCTTCAATAAAGCAATCACTTATCTCGGTAAGCGTAGCTCCTCCAACTTCTTCGGTCACGGTCAAGAAATGATCGAACATTTCCGCCGTAGCGCCACCGCTCCTACTGCCGGTGATAAGGCAATCGAGGTTCAAGATAACGTAAATTCTGATTACGCCATCAAGGCTTGGTATAAGGAAGCCGATAAAACCGTTTACTATTATGCAGAGACCGAAAAAATCTTCCTCGCGTCGGATTCTTCTAGCATGTTCAAGAATTTTACTCACGTGCAGGATCTCGATTTGGCGAAATTTGATACCAGTAATGTTGTAAATATGGCAAGTATGTTTGATGGCACTGAAAAAGTCCAAAGCTTGAATCTAGCAAATTTCGATACAGCTCGTGTGACTAATATGCGCAATATGTTCTCCGGTATGACTGAACTCGCATCGCTTGATCTTTCGAATTTCAATACTAAAAAGGTGACCGATGCCTCTAATCTCTTTAATAATCTTCAGGCCGCTACCGAAATTAAGCTAGGTGCTAATTTTACTCTAGAAAATGCCACTACTATCGCAGGTATGTTCGCTAATACTTGTAAAGTTGCTAGCCTCGATCTTTCGATGTTAAGTACCGCCAATGTGCGAAATTTCGACAATCTCTTTAATATTGCTGGCGCCGGTGGCGCTACTAGTGGATGTCCAGCTGGCGATGCCTTAACTACAATTTACGCTTCGGTAAATTTCGTAGTTGATACTTCCGCACAAGCTGAGAATCTCTTTGGTGGCCGTACTAACCTGCGTGGTAGTAACGGCTCACATGAGACCGACCCAGCTACCTCCGATAAGACTTGGCTTCGCCTCGATACCGCCGGCGCTCCAGGTTACTTTACAGCTAAGCCATAATTTACAAAACATTACTCGAAATACTCACAGCCAAATCGGAAAATATAAACATAAAATTACAATTACAATAACTTAAAAATCCAAATCTCGCATTTGGATTTTTATTTTGCTTGCATTCTTGAAATCTTGTCTCAAACAACTTATACTTAGATTATGCATAAGCCGAAACGTAATCCTGTCCGAATTATTAAAACTCTGATCATTCTGACGGGGTGCGTTGCGGCTTTTTTCTGGATGTTTTTCGATATTTTAAAACGCGAGACTGTGGTATCTCATGATGCCTCGGTACTCGTCATGGGTACAAACGCTACTTTCAAGCCTTTTGAATATAAAGAAGGTGGGCAAGTGGTTGGATTCGATATTGACCTTGCACGCGAAATCGCGAAAGACCTCGGCGCTGAGCTAAAAACTGAGGACATGTCCTTTGATGG